>NZ_JAXCIL010000003.1 GCF_034387475.1 Pseudomonas sp. Teo4 | reverse complement strand
TCGGCTTAAAAGGTAATCGGCGGTTACGTGTCCTATCTATGCCTATGCTCGTCGAATTCAGGTGCTGCAGCATCTTTGTCCGGATCTCATTACCTGGCTTGATTAATGACAAAAGCCTCGATAGTTACCATGCTGGCTTGCCAAGTTCTGCTTTTTAAAACTGTTTTTGCCAATCCGGGTGTGGAAAGGCCAATGCGGAGGTATCACGCTATACACTTTGCGCCATGCTTGCCCAACGTTTGTCTGGACGAGATAAAAATTCTAGCTCATCCATGGTTTATGATCCTGCCACACGGCATGGCAAGTCGTTCTTCTAACAACGAATACGATGAAGACCAACGTGTTGCAGAGTAAGCATACGTGGATTGGGACTTGCTATCAATTCAATACGCCAATATGTATTTCAAATCAACCTGCAATCATCTTTCTTTGTGCCGGCGGGATCTTGCTTACTCAATAACCTCCAATCCATGCCGAATCAATCAAGCGCAGCACATTCTATGCCTATGCTGTTTACTAGGATTGCCAATCCGGGGTGTGGTTGCATCCAATGGCGGCGAACAACAGTTTTATTCAACTTCTTATTACCGCCCTAAAAGTGTAGGGGTTGGGGTTTCAGGAACTGTACTTAATATGTCCGAGCCCACAAGATCTGCACCATAACTTCCAAACCATGGTTGCAAACGATAGCATCACCTATCCAGGCTTCGGCTGCAATAGATCGTTCAGCGTCTGGAACACTGGATTCTCCCGGGCTTATTACCCAAGATCAGGGCACCGGGTATTGCACAGCAAACATTTCCGGCTTTTGCCAACCATCACAAGTCCATGTTGCACCAATTCGACCCATAAACCCTCCCATAAAAAAGCCCCGGTAAGCGTATGGGGAGCAGCGTAAACAGTGAACTAAAAGCATGTTAGGGGAGCAGCATCTTGGGGACGAACATTGTTGCTCCTAAACCTGGTCCTAACGCTACCCAGTTGCAATCAACGTATGTCATGCACGCTCGATTGGATTGGCGCAATAACGACCACTTCCGGAAAGGCAGTCCCTTTCCGGTGCTGACTTCCACAGGTCGCGTATCCGTTAGCTCCTGGTTGATTGTTTACATAAGAAATTCTAGTCAGGACATACGATGGTTTATTCAATGAACCACACCCCGGATTGGCAAAATCGTTAAAAAGTGAATTATAACAGCCATAGGAAATACAGGGCGTGCAACCATCCAACTACCCTTCTTCCGAACTGGTCGCCAATCAACCGTATAACCTCGTTCTACAACGTAAGCACCTGTTACGAGTCGTTAGACCGAATTCCGCCGGGTTCGTGATAGCGTAGTTGTAAGACCCGCCCCCGCCATTCAAGTTCTGAATAAACCGCCCACCACACCCCGGATTGGCAATCAAGGCTTCTTATTAATTCGCGAGCCACGAGAAGCGTAACTGCAGCGTCCATTTAAGCAGCTGATCCGCAAGAACCAGACGCTGTTGAAGAAGGACTAGCACCTCCATATAGCCTGAATCCAAAGCGGAACCTCACACTAAGGTTCCGCCCCACCCTACATGGTCTATCGCATCTGATGCTCCTTGGTTCAGCGCATTGGAGTCCAAAATGGAAAGAGCCTGGTAGAAGCGACAATTATCTGCAATTGGAGACACATGGATTGGTTCTGAAAAACACAACATCGGTATGTGGAAGGTTATTGCGGCTTGACTCCCAGTGCGTTTAACCAATAGCTCCCGCAGATAGCGTATACACCGAGCCGCTTTGTATCGTTGACTCTCCCGGTGACACACCGGATTGGCAAGAGAACTTGCAGCAGAAAATAGTTGTCCAGCATTCTGTCAATGGAGCTATCCGACATCTTGATTAATCCTCCACCCGCTTGGCAATCAATCTTCGTATATTAAGCTTGAGCCACGAGAAGTCCACTATTCCCGCACGTTCCATTTAATGCCTTCCGTAAGAACAGACGCGTGAATTGGAGCTACCTGCCCCATAGCTCGTGACGTTGGATCCACACACCGGATTGGTCAAAACCAGTTCATGAGCAGAAGGAAAAAGAGCCCAGAGCGAGCCACAATTATCTGCGGTGGCCGCCATTGGTGATCACAAGATCGAGTTATGCAATTGCAAGAATGGAGACAATAGCTATTGAAGCGCACGTCCTAGATTATACACCGAGCAGACGCTTGAATAAGAGCCACCGCTCCACACACGGATTGGCAAGCTATTCGACACCCCGGATTGGCAATTTTTAACGGTAGCAGAAACCGCCTTCGAAGCGAGCAATTCTGTTCTACGTATCCCGTTAATGACTCCTGAAAACCCATCCTGGTCGTAATTTCGTTATGCCGCTCCGGCAAGCGTTCCAGAGCCGGTATCGTAATGCCGATACGGCGCCATCAAGTATCCCCGACCTTTCCCACACACCGGATTGGCAATGTAGTGCCCGAATCCCGCGTCTGTCCTGGCTACCCGTACTTTCAAGATCACCCAATCACTGCAAAAAAGTGTGACCCCCCCCTTTTGACTGTTCTGAGAGTAGGCAGAGTGGATCCAGCATGATGATGTCTGCCTCGTCGACCTGTTCCAGGTACTGATCAGGTGCTGGTACGTGGCGTTTGTCACGCAAGGCCACCATGAGATGCCTCAGCAGGGCGTCCTGGGCGCTCTGTAGCGCGATTTCCGGCGTGAGTCCTTGCCCTTCTACTCCTTCGAAGTCCAAGACGCGGACAACAACGCCTGTGGGCGTCTGCTGAGTTATGGCGGGGTACGGGACCAGGTGATTGATGACCACCTGCTGGCCGCGGTGTTTGTTGCCTTCGAGCTTTTTAACCAGTCGCGAGGCCTTCAAATGGGTATATCTCTTCAACATAGCGAGGCTCTTGTGCCCGCTGATTGCCGCGATCTCCATCACGTCCAAGGTGCCGAGTTCGAAGAGGCGCGAGCACGCTTCGTGTCGCAGATCGTGGAAGTGCAGATCCTGGATGCCGAGGCGAATCATCATGATGCGCCAGGCCGATTTGAAGCCGTTGCTCGTGTAGCTGAAGACGCGGCCCTTCGACTTAACGCCGAGGCGGATCAGCGCGTCCCTGGCTTTAATGCTCAAGGGGACGTCTCGTTTGGATCCGTTCTTGGTCTCCGGTAGGTGGGCGATACGGTTCCGCAGGTTGATGTGCTCCCACTCCAGTTTGAGGAGTTCTCCCTGGCGCATGGCGGTCTCCAGGGCCAGGATGACGATCGAGTAGAGCTCTTGGGTTTGGTGGCCATGGCAGTAGCGAAGAATTAGACGCTCTTCCCTCGCCAAGAGACGACGGTCCCGGCCGGGGGGAGACTTTGGCTTCCGCACGTTCGCCACGGGGTTTGCATCGCAGGTGCCCCACTCGATACGGCCGATGTCGAATACGTTGGAGAGCAACGACATTTCCAGGCGAACCGTCGCCGGCGAGATCGATTTGCCGGTTCTTTGGTTCAGCTGCTTGAGGCGATCGTCACGGTAGTCGGCAATGTCCGGGCTGGAGATCTCCCGCATGGTTTTTGCGGCGATCGGCGATCTCAGGATATGAGTTATGCGATAGCTCTCCTGGGCGTAACCTTTCTTGAGGATTGAGATCTTGCTTCGGTAGAGTTCCAGGCCTTCAGCGAGGCTGAGGTTTTTCTTGCGCATGCAGTTGTTCCAGCTTCGCCTCAATCAACACGGCGAGCTGGCTATACGGGATTTCCAATGCGCGACAGAGGCAGATGACGGTATCGAGAGTCGGCGAGCGCAAGCCGCGCTCAAGCAGACTGATGGAGGTGCGGTCGAAGTTCGAGGCTTCACTGAGCTTGTCTTGCGACATACGACGCCCTCGGCGTAGCTCGGCCACAACAAGTCCGAATGCGATGTTATGGCTGAGAGGGGGCTTCTTTGCCTTGCTCAACGACCTGACCTATAAACAAAGGTCAGGATTTTCGTTCTGCAGACTATTGTCGTCTGCGGACAAGAGTCGTCGGATCGTTTGACAGCCGCTGCGGCCAGCGTATAGTTCAAATCATTTGGTACAACGGAAGTCGTTTCGGAGGGAGGTGCCTCATGTCTGGTCTGGATCTTCTCGGCGGGGTAATGACCAACCGCTTCTGGCAGGGCCAGCAAGAGGCTGGAGCTGAGCGCAGCTGGCAAGCGCACGCGGGCATGCTCCAGCGCAAGCTTGACCACGCGAACCAGCAGAATGTTTTCCTGACTGCGCTGCAGGAGGCGAATAACTACATCCTGCAGCTCGCTCTTGATGCCCTGCAGCGCGGCGAGGCTAGCTCCCCTTTGCTCAGCAAAGAGGCGCGTGACTCGCTTCGTACTCGTTACCTGTCCCAGAATCTGAAGGCCAAAGGTTATGCCCTCAATGAGGGCGACTGGAGCATCCGGCCTTTGTGATGCCAGGGCCCTGAAAGGAAAAAGCCGACCATTGGTCGGCTTTTTTGTTTAAGAGCTTGATATTTATCACAAAAAGAAGGGCCATCAAAACGATGGCCCTTGGTGTGCTTATCCGCCGAACAGATCCTTGTTCGATGGGCCTGGTCGCTGTGGGGAGCCATCCGGCGTGTCGCCACCGCCACCTGGGCTACCTGATGGCCCTTTCGGGCGGTGCCCGCCGAGGCCACCGGCAGCGCCATGCTTCGTTTCCCTGACGCCGGCGACGAACACATCCTGGCCGCTGTCGCCCGTGCGCTCCGCGTCGGCGATACCACCAGTAGATCCGTTACCGATCCAGCGCAGGATGTTGTCCGGAACCCAGTGAATCAGGCTGAAAACGATGTGCACGACGGTGGTCATCATCACCACATAGATGGCCACGTAGGCGATGAAGCTGACGATGCCCGTCATGCTGTCGGCCTGGATCCCGGAGACGACTGACATGAAGGCCGCGTTGATGTATCCAACGATTGGCTGAGTCAGCAGCATGCCGCCGAGTAGGCCGAACAGCATCAGTGCTGGTCGCATCACCAGCGACAGGATCATCATGTAGCCCTGTCCGGCTCGGCCGACGGCATCGTCTCCATCTGGATGGATGTGGGCTACGGCAAACAGCGGGGCCGCGATGACCGATTCCAGAACAAGAACGAACCAGTTCACGATCGAGGTTGTCCAGGTGATGAACGGGATCATCGGCACATAGGTGCTCAGCGTCACGCCGAAGGCGAACAGGGCGAGCAGCATGAGGGTGATGATGCCCGAGAGGAACTGGAAGACTGCGCCTGCGTCGAAACCAACCTTCACTGTGGCCTGTGCTGCCCAGGAGTTCGCGACGCCTGTGGCGGTGGCCATGGCTGCGAGCATTACCTCGCCGGTAGTCACGATGACATCGCCGAAGCTTTTCATCTGACTCATGTGGTTGAGGTTGGAGCCAGCGATGCTCTGCGTCATCTGGTTGATCGCGCCCATGAATGGCGCGGACATCATCTTCTTGACGTACTCCCAGGCGCCTTCTCCGTCACGGGGCTCCCGAACGTTGGTCTCGGCGTAGTAGGTGTTACGGACCGAGTCGACGCGGTGCTTGGCATACTCGTCGGCGGTGAGCATGACGTCGGCGTATGTCTGGAGTGTCTCCTTGGTCTCCTTGTCGACGATGGCAATAGGATCGGCTGCCGGCAGACCGTTCAATGTGGATTGCATCACGTCGTTCATTTTGACGATGTGGTTGTACCAGGTGCCGGCGAACAGCCAGCCGCCGTCCTTGGCGGCCTTGAGGAAGTCCGCTGCAGCGCGATCACTGGTTTGCATCACAGCGGTCTTGGCGGCGGCGCGAAGCGAGTTCTCATAGGTGTTCGCCGCGGCGTCTATCACGCCCGGGGCCGGTTTTTGCCCGGCGACGATCTGCTGTGCCGTCGGCCGGATATCCTGGATCATCTGCTGGATGGCTTTGGCGTGTGCCGCGAGAATCGGCTCTTTGATGACCTTGGTGTTGCTGTTGCCCTCCGAGGCCTCCCAGGATTGCTTCCAGGTCAGGGCTCCGCAGACATCGGGGTTCATGTAGGAGTTGTCGTTCGCCTTCCACTTGTAGTCGGTGACGGTATAGCTCGCTTTGTTGTACTTCTGAACCATGTTGATGCCGCCATAGACCGGTATGGCGTCGGTAATATCAACGTCAATCTCTCCGGTGTTGACGACCTTGCGGGTGGATGCGACAGCTTGGATGCGTGTCGACCGACCAGAGGCCTCGAACTGCTTGTTCATCGCCGCGGTGCAGACTTCGAACTTCAGGATGTTGGCGGCCAGTGGTCGGGAATCTGGAATGAGCGGTCGGGAAAGCATGCCGTCCTTGCCGATTTGGTCGACCGCCTGGCTCCAGATTGCGTCTCCCACACCCACGCCCTGTATAGCAAGCCAGAGCACCATGATCTGGATCAGCGAGTAACCATGCCCGAGCGGTAGCAGCAGGGCGCCGCCTGCAGCGGTACGCAATGGAATCCAGATGTCGCTCATCTTCCGTCCGAGGACCTCGCCATCCTGAGCGGAGTCGACGGTGCCTTTGATCGTGGTGTAGGCGATAAAGAGCATGCCCAAGAACATCACGGCACCACCGAAAACGGACATCATGCTGCCCAGCACGTCCTCGGTCTCGCCGCCCTCTACGTTCCCGCCAGAGTGGATGGTCCCCACGATCGAGCCGAACACTTCTTCCAGGAAGTCAACGGAAGTATCGCCCGGCGGCGGGGTGAATTGGTTCAGTCCGCCTGAGGATTCAGCGTGGGCTGCTCCCCCGAAGAATGCGGCCAGAAGTAGGCAAAGCAGCAGCGATTTTCTCATCTGGCTGTCCTTTAGCTGTGCTTGTTGGAAGACGAGGGCGTGGGGGAGGGGAGCGTGAGTTCCGGCTCATGCGTATCCGCGTCACCCAAGCGGCCCAAAAGCCGCTCCGACAGTTGACGCCATGCTTGGCCGCAATCCTGGCGACCGGCGGGTGGCGCGCTTGCTTCAGGCTCGGGAGGTGGCGACGGTTCGGCTCGCTCGGTTCGGATGTGTTTGATGACTCTTAGCACGCTGATCACCAGTGTTGACGCTAAAGCGTTTAGTCTCGATACTTGCAGAAGATAACACAACGAAAGTCCGAGCCATAAACCAATGTTAAGCCTATCTACTGAAGATGTTGCAGAGCACTGGGAGCAGGTTTCGCCTGAACTAGGCCAACTGTTTGCTTCGATTGAGAGGGCAGAGGACTGGGCCCTGGATAATCACCCGGATATCGCCGAGCGCCTGCAGAGCTTCGGGCTCCGCCTCTCCGATCCGGCGGCTGCGGCGAAGCTGGCTGATGCGGACCGAAATGACCTGCTGTTCTTCCTCGTCTATATCAGCAGCAGCAAAGCATTCCGAATCGTCCAGTGGCTGGACGAGCGCCACGCAGGGCTGGGGTCACGTCTGCTCGGAGTGCTCCTGCAGCAGGACTCTAATGGCGTTTTCTCGAACGTCCTCGATCCGATGTTGGCCGGCACCCTGGTACAGCGCCTCCAAGTTGTACAGAACACTCCGTTCTTCCAGCGGCTTCTGGCCCCCGAGTTCCTTGGGAGCCTGTCGAAGGCCATCACGAACTATCACCAGGAGAGGTCGGAGCGAGATGAATAAGTTTCCGTCGATGCTCGCTGTTGGCTTGCTGATCGGTGCCTCGACTGGAGTGGCCGCGACGAGCGCTTCCGATGCGCAACGTTATTGCGAAGACATTCAGCAGGGCCAGCAAAAGGCCCAGGAGGAGTACGTCAAGATCTACACCCCTGAGGTGAACCCCACGGAGGTGTTTCAGAACTCGATTACTCCCTGCATGGACCAGATCTCTCAGTACGTTGGCGGCCTAAGCATTCCCGGGCTGGGAAGCATCCAGGGGCTGATCGACAAGATCGGGAAGGAGTTGCTGGAAAAAGGTTGCCAGGCTGCGAAGCAAGAAGCGCAGTCTGCTGGGCAACGAGCCATCGAGTCGGTTCGTCGCAGAGCCAACGAGAAGAGCAACGGCAAGTACAGCCAGGTCATGGGCACTGTCGGCTCGCAGGTCGGGACTGTGGTGCCCGGATCGGCCGGGGAAACGGCGGGCCGCGTGATCAACATCCTGCAGTAGCTTGGGAGACCTGTGATGAAAGCATTCAAATTTTTTGGTCTCGGTGTCGCTACCCTGGTGGTTGGCCTGGGCATGAGCGGTGCTCCGCGGGAAGCCGAGGCGTGCTGCGGTGACGGCGCGATTGCCGCCCAGGGGGCGAATGCCGCCGGCATGGCGGTGTCGTCTGCCGTATCCACTGCAACTTCGACGATCGTGGCCTGGCTCCAGAAGATCGATTCGAGCATTCAGCAAGGGTTCAGCACCTTGACGCGGGAAGTCACAAAGCAGACAGCCCAGCAAAAGGTGATGATGGAGGGCGCGATCGCCGCTCAGACGCAGCTCTATATGGAGAAAGTTCGAGCTGATGCGACAACCAAATACGAGTTGTCACCTCGCAGCTGCTATGAGGCTGCGACGGGAGCCGCAGCGGGTCAGGCCGGCACTTCGGTGAAGCAAACCGCAGGTAGCCTGAACAAGGCGTCTGCAGATCGTACCCTCTATACCCCCAGCAGTGCGGCTGTCATTTCCCGGCACTATGACGAACACGTGGCGAAGTATTGCACGGCGGAAGAGGCTGCCCAGGGTCGATGCTCGCTGCCTTCGGATCCTGCCATGCAGGGTGCCGATATCCGCGTCGACACCTTGTTGGGCAATAGCAATCTCACCCCTTCGCTGCTGGAAGCCGTAAAGGCCCTCATCGCGAAATTGGTCAACGCCATCCCCACTCAGAACATCCCCAAGGCCTGGGAGGGCACTGCTCAAGGTAAGGCATTCATTGCGGGGCAGTATATTGAGCAGGCCAGATCCTCGGTCGCCGCAAACTCCTTGAACCAGGCTGTTGCCCTGCGCACACCGGTCGCTGGCCTGGGCGCCGCTGCGATGGTCAATAAGGCGGACATCTCTCCGATGGAGCTTATGGAAACCCTGGTCAACGGTCGGTTTCAATCGCCTGACTGGTACACCATGATTTCTGGCTTCTCTACCGAAAACCTGCTGCGCGAGCAGAACAAGATGCAGGCCTTCAAGCTGTGGATGGATCTTCAGTCTTTCCAGCAGATGGAGCGTGTTGAGGCAATGCTCGCGACCAATCTTGCCATGGACGTGAAGTCCGATTCGGCGGCACAGCTCGAAGTGGCTCGAAGCGCCGCGGCGAAGGCGGGGCAGTGATGCGGCCGCGCTGGATTGCTGCAACAGCTTTAGCTCTGGGGATAGCAGCACTGCCGGTCTACCGAGCGTCTGCAGCATATTGCTGTGATCCCTGGGGGTTCGTGGGCTATTCCGCGTTCGTTCAGGCCGGCGCCAGTATGGTCTCGGATTTTACTTCTTGGGCCAGCGACATTGTCGAAGTGCTTGCAGGCGATATCTACCCGGATTGGTGGTCGGGAGTGAATGGCCATCAGGCAGTCATGACACAGCAGCTCGCTGCTCAGCAGGCGCTCTTTGAGGGTAAACAGGCGGTCGACGCTAACCTGCAGGCCCAAGAGCGTGCCGGTAGTGCAGCCGAGGAGAGCATCCCTGCGAGCAGCCAGGCAGAAACAATGGCTAGCGTACAGGCGGTTGGAAGCGCGATGGTTGGAAGCGTCCGGCAAACTGCTGCTGAAAATCGCACGCTGCTAGACGCCACTCATGGAGCTTTCTACCAAGACCAACTCGCGCTGATCCAGCGTCACGTCCCTTACTGCTCCGATCGAGATGCCAGCGCTGGACGGTGCCAAGCTGTGGCTGCCGCCATGCAGGATCGGGACATCCGTTTCGACAGGATGTTGGAGCCAGGGGAGGGGAGAAAGACCTTTAATGAGGCCGAGATCGAGGCCGCCCGAGCCTTCGTCAAGAACGTTACGTTTGAGATGGCCACCAAGCTTCCCGATACCGGTAGCCCGCAAGGAAAGGCCCTGCGGGCGCACGAGTTGGCTGATGACGCGGTGATGTCGCTGGCCAGCAACAGCCTCAATGGGATGATTGCCAGGCGGTCTCCTGTTGATGGCCAGGCCTCGTTCTACGAGTTGATGTCCAACGAAATCGAAAAGCGATTTCTCTCTCCGGAGTGGTACACCGCTGAAAGCGGGAAGACTACTGCTCCGCTGCTGACCGAGTATCTGCACATGCAAGCCCTGGAAGATGTTCTGGCGCTTGAACGAAGCCGAGCACGCGAGCGGATCGAGATGATGCTCGCGCTGCAGACCGAGCGGCTGAATCGGAAGGACATACAGCCCCGTCTTGAAAATCAGCGCGGCGCTGCCGCTAGGGCAGGGCAGTAATGCACGTGTTCACCACCCAGGTACTGCCGGCAGACGTCAGGCTCGTACGCCTTTTCCCGATGGTCCACGTGGTTAGGCGGGTGCCTATAAGTGACCAGATAAGCACCGCGATGGGAGCCTGTATCGACCAGTTGTGCTCGACGGCACACCAGGAAGCCAACGCCCTTATTGGAGTGTCCTTTTCAACTTCTGCGTTGGTCACCAAAGAAGGGGAGCAGGTCATGGTCTTGGCCTATGCCGGTACTCCTGCCTTGCTAGAGGTTGCCGGACAGGCCGACGGGGATTAGGGGCCGAATTTGCGTTCGTCACGTTCCTTGCGAAAGCGAAGGGACTTTTGCCCCGGTCCCTGCCGGGGTTTTTTTTGGAAGAGGAGGAGTGGTATGGAGCTTGTGCGCTATGCACTGACGGACCCGCGAAACGATTGTGAGTGGGTTCGGAGTGATCTTGACAGCATGATCGCTATAGCAGAACGAGAAGGCGCTACTCAGTTTCAAGGGTTCACGATCCTGCGTGACGTGGTTCAGATAGAAAAGCAGGGCGATCGCTGGGTGCCAGGCCCGTTGCAGGTTCGTAGCCTGAGCTATGAGGACGTCTGCGGGCACTATCAGCGAATCCTCTCGGCCAATCCGGGGTGTGGTCTTCAGGTCGCGAGCCACGGGCTCGTTTTCCTTGATGATGACGGGATAACGCTGCTGAGAGCGCCGTACAAGGACGATGGCGTGACGATCGACGAAGACGAGCTCTATGAGCTGGACGGCGACGTTTTCTATTACGGCCACTGGGAAGGCGAGACTCCAGAGAGCACCAGGGCGGACATTTTGTCGCCAACCCTGAGGGAGATCCCAGATCTCGAAGAGATTCTGTCGCGGAACAACTCGCGGACTTTTTTCTAGGAGAATGGTCATGACTATGATCGCTGTGAACCGGAATGCCCCGATCGCCTACCACTTTCTATTCGCGCCTCACTCTCCGGAACCTGAGGGGGTTCTCGTTGACGCTGCAGGAATGCCTGTGCTGACTGATTACCAGGCGGTAGATTGGAAGGCGCTGGCGGTTTCTGCCCGTTCCGCAATCGACGGTGTTGTACCCAAAGGTATACAGCTATTTGTGGCTGATGATGCTGCCGACGTCTTCGAGGTCCTCAATCTCTGCCCGTGGTCGGTCAGCAGTCACGTGGGGAGAGGTGACTTCTACAGTCGCTTCAAAACGGCGGTAGAAAAGCTCGAAATGGCGGATATGCGTTCTGGCATCACCAGCCTCTCTCAATACGCCGACGATTATCATGTCAACGTTCCAAGCGCCGGTCGGCGCCCTCCATTGGGCGGGATCATTATCACAGTGAAGTTTCCCAACGCTTCGCATGTGGGAGACTATCTCCACAATGTGACGCATGCCCTCTTCGGCCAGATACGGCGCGATAATGGACTGGCCCTTGGGGTGGGGGATATGTCGCCGGCACTGTTGAGCTGGTTGGAAAATCAGTTTGGTGTCGCTTATGGTCGGCGCTGTGAATCGTACTTTGTTGGGACGACAAGGCCCCGCCCGCACTGAGTCCTGCGTTTCCGGTGCATGCCTCTGGCTCTATGCTCCAACCCTCGACCTGCTTCGCCGGCGGAGCCGGCTCGGTCTCACGTTATTGATTTTTAGGAGCATTCAATGTCAAACATCCAACTCAGCACACCGCTAGGGGAGGCCGTAGCTAGGCTCTTCTCCCGGGCTTTACCTCTTCTGGAGGGTCAGGCGCCCGGTGCCATGAAGGTCTTCATCTTCGGTGGATGTGGGGTGCACCTGCTGACGCACGCCCGCGGGAGCGCCGACATCGATGCTGAGGTCGAGGCAGCAAGGATCCTGCGCCGTGACGAGTTGGTGGCGGTGCTGGCAGATCCGGAGTTCTATGAGCAAGGGGACGAAGATCTCACGGTGGAGTTCGATCCGAACTACAACACGTCGCTTGGGCCTCTGCATGAGGACTATCGAGATCGAGCAATACCCTTGGATGGGTTCGACGGAAACCAGCCTCTGCATGTTTACGTGGCCGCTGGCGTGGATCTCGCTATTTCCAAGTTGAGCCGGTTTACAGAGCAGGACAAAGCTGATATCGAAGCGCTTATCGACAGTGGCCGTGTTGATGTCGAAGAGTTTGTTACACTGGCCACACAGGCAATCGATTATGCGGTCGGGAACCGCTCGGGCATGCTCAGCTGCTTGGCCGACGTCACTGAACCGTATTTGGAGGATGGGCACTATGGCTCGCCAAAACCCTGACGGCAATTTCGGCAAGCTCCTGGAGGATGTAACCCGGGGAGGGCTGCGCCATGCCTCGGCGGAGGCGCTTGCGGAGCTGGCCAAGCAGCTCTGGTACGGCCAGGGAGACTTGGTGTCTGTGCTGGAGGACGAGGTTTCCAGGCGTCTACGTCAGGTCGACCAGAAGCAGCGAGCGCTGTACCTGGTGGATCGGCTACGCCGCTTCCCCTGTGTACCGCGGGAGAAGGCCGCTTTGCTCAAAGCGTTCGTGTCGTCCTGGTCATCGCTCAAGCCTGCGGCGCGGTCGCCACGGGCGAGCCAGCTTGTGGCCACTCACCGCCTGGATAAGCTCGCGTTCGAGTGGGGGCTGGAGGAGGACGTGAGCCCGCAGATGAAGGAAGTCCTGCAGTACCAAACCCGGCACTATGCGGCTACGCAGGGCGTGAGTACCGGATATAGTGACGGTGCTCCGTCGCCGGCGGAAGACCGCAGCAGGGCGGTAGTGGCTATGGCGCGGTGAAGGAATGGACAGAAGCAAGAAGGGCCGCGCAAGCGGCCTTTCTTGTTTGCGCGGGTGCTTATGCTGTCGGCAGGCGGTAGCCGTCGATGTAGCCCATAGTCACCAACCGCACGGGTAGCTGGGGAAGCAGAGGTTGATGTCGAGCATCAATTCTTCGTGGGGCCGGGGAGACCAGAAGTAGTACCCAGCGAGCCGTGCAAAATAGACGGGCTGGCCGGCAGCTTCGCCAACGACCTCGATCTGCTTCCCGAAGCTCTTGAGAAGGTGTGCTACCTCATTACGCATTGAGGTCAGCGCCTCGTTCACGAGTTGATTAGGCGTCAGGTCAGGATTCGGCTCCGCGTCGGGATCCATGCGCTGGTTGACCATGCACCAGTGATATCGGAACAACTCCCACTCTTCAGTCGGTAGCTTGGTGGTGATGTGCTGCAGCACGGTCTGTTTGAAGAGATCCTGGTCATGCTGGGGGATGCTGTTCAGCATATCGTCACGCCTCGCTGGTGGCCGCATGGGTTGAGGAGATAGGGGACGCAGAGAAGCCGGCGAACTCGCTCTCAAGCCAGTCCTCATCCAACTCCGTAATAGGGAGGACCTGGCCCTTCTTCAGGACGGCCCGGACGATCCAGTTTGTCCAGGGCTGGCATTCCTGCATCGCCTGTTGAGCCTCCGCCAAACTCAATTTTCCAGCAGCTGGGTCATTTAGCGACAAAGTCACCGCGGCTGCTTGGTCCTTGAGGGCCTGCAGGGCCTTGTAAGCCTCGGACATCAGGCTGCGGTGGCCTGGGAGCGATTTCACTATCGCAACGCCTGCGGACGGGACCAGCTGCAATCCCAGCTCGCTGAGCGGCCCCACGTATTGCTCTTGGTTCTCAAAAACGCCAGTCACCGCCCAGTCTCCAAAAAGTGCGTCCTTGTGGAACGGATGTGCTGTGTGGATCTGTATACGAAGGCGCTGTGCCGTTGCTAGGTGCGTAGCGATCAGTGCCTCGTCACGAATCATTGCGATGGAAGGCTCGGTCATTCTGGTCCTCGTCTACTAGCTGTGGTGGCTCCGACCAGCTGGTCAGGCACTAGATCTTGTGTTTTCCGCTTGCGACCGTTTAGCGCGAGGCGCGGTATTGCGTATTGCTCAAGTAGCGGCGCAAGGCTTATAGTCATTTAAAGAATAATAAATAATGTTTTTATAGCCGTTTAACATAACAATGATTATACGAACAAAATCAATAGGTTAGGTTGGTGTCTCAGAACACGACGCTCCCATCCGGGATTGCGCTGGGCAGGCTTGAAATGACGCCTCGCCTCGGGTTCACCAGGTTGCCGTTCTGCTTGATGCCTACGGTGAGCGCATTGTCCGTGCGTTTGAGCAGGAGTTCGGCCAGGCCTGATTTCGGCTGGCTGTAGAAGACGTACACCTTCCCGGCTTGCACGACGTTACTGATGCCTGGGGCTTTGACGTACCAGCTGGGGAGGCCAAGCTGCGCGTCGGCGATTGTTCCTGAGGCAGCTGGGTTGCTGGCCTGGTAGGCCGCAACAGCGCCCTTGTAGACCTGCATGCTCCCCGCGATCGCGGCTATCTCTCCCTGCGTTTCGGTATCTCGCCAGTCCTGGATGTTTCCAAGGAAAACCGAAGCAGCCAGCCCAAGGATGGCGAACAGCGTCCAGAACATCTGCATTGGTCTCTCCTAGGTGATTCCAGAGGACTCTGGTCCACCTATATATGGGAATGTTTGCTAGAGTCGCTTATTATAATGCAACGAAAGTAAAATTTGTGCACAGTACGGATACGCCGCGCCTGCCGGCAGTGCGGTTCTAGTGCAGATCTCATCTGGAGGGGACGAGAATGGGCTTCTTGAAGAAAACGCAGTCTGAAAACCCGGGAGAAGAGGCCGGCGTCGGCGAAGTCGACGATGGGTTCGTTGAAGTCCCTGCAGATGACACTGCGGCTGACGAAGCCGCCATTCGTGATTCGCTGAAAGAACAGGGCGAAGCCGGTAAGGAAGACGAGTCCGCTCTGGAAGAAGTCGTTGCGCCTGCGGAGGCGCTTGGTGACCAGGCCGGGCAAGACGATCTGATGGATGGCCTGCCCTCCTCGATCTATTTGCTGCGCGAGATCCTGCGGAACCACGACTGGTCGGAGAACCCTGCGGATCCCGCAGGCCAGATGATCGAGTGGACGATGATCGAGTCCATGATTCGCTCTGCGATCGATGCGGGCCATCGTGCTCATGTGGAGCGAGTTTGGGCAGAGGTTGCCCCGCCCAGTCATGGCGGGCTTGCCGATGTGCTCGCTTCGCTGCCGCAGGATTCGGCGGGGGCTGCAGGTCCTGACGCAGCTCAGCCCGCCCAGGAGGAAGTGCACATCGCCGAAGATGCAGCTATGGGCGTCGAGCCTCACCTGCGCACCTTCCAAATGCCCGAGGCTGATCGTCTTCCGGAGCCTTACCTTCGTACCCTCAGCCCGGACGATGTGCTGGATGGTCAGTATCGGCACATCCCGGACGAGGCATTCTCCCAGCCCTACCAAGGTCAGGAATGGGCTGCCCGGCCAGAGGCCGTGCGCCCTGCCCCTGCAGCGAACTCCGCAGCGCCTCATCCTGAAGGAACGCCAACGGCCGGCGGGACGGACCTGTTGAGCAAAGCATTGTCGGCACCTTTCGCGCTGGCTTCCGCGGCGGGGAGCCTTGTCCTGGGCTCACTCAAGACGATGGGCGATCAGGCGCGCTCTTTCTATCAGAAGCGAGCCGTCAATGGGCACCAAGTCATGGAGAGGCAGCTCAATGATCACGCTACTCGCATCGACGGGCTGACCAGCCGACTCAGGCAGTCAGGCATGGGTGAGTTCATCGCTGAACTGAAGGCAACCGGTCGGCCGGCCAATGAGATATTCGACGGGATGAAGCCTGGTGGCCCCTATGAGAAGTTCGGCCGCCGCTTCTCCTCGTTGATGGAGGACGCGGATTTCGCTTCTAACTACGCGAACCTGCAGCGGCATATGGACGAGTTCGGCGACCTCGCATCCCGTTACGCGAAAGCAGGCATCGACCTTAATTTGGACTACTCCGACGCGGTCGATCGCAACCTTTCGAAGATTTCGGCCGCTACCGAAGGCTTCCCGGGGACGAAAGATGGCGCCTTCAAGCACCTGCAGGAGATGGCGCAGCAGATTGGGGAGCGGATCAAGCGGCTTGTCGACCGGCTTATGGGCCGGCTTGCGCCGCAGTAACAGGAGGATCCAAGCATGGAGAGACCACCTATTACTGGGGTGCTTTTGGCCTTCGGCGCAGCACCCTACAAGTTCGAGAAAGACGAGTCGGCAAGCTTCTACGTCCAGTTACAGCTGCCCACTGGCGAGACCAAAACCCTATGGGGTGTGGGCTTGGAAAAAGCACTCGAAGACTCTGGGGTGCAACTTGGTGAGGTCCTGACTGCCCAGAACCTGGGGAGGCAGCCAGTCGAGGTCGATATCAAGGTTCGTGACGAAGACGGGAAACTAACGGGCGAGGTCCGCCGAGAGGTGGTGCATCGCAACGTATGGTCAGTGATGGGTGCGCCGGAGTTGGACTGGCGGCGGGACGCGGAGCAGAAGGAGCAGCCTGGCCAAAGCGACAATGACCAGGCTCGTGGTGGCCCTGCGGATTCCTCCTCGACCGAAAGGGCCGCTGCCGGCGCCACCGCGACCAGTACCGATCAAGTTTTCGCAGATGCAGGCAATGCGTCAGCTCAAGAAACCTCGGTGAAAGACTCAGCCCGTACTGGATCTCGGCGGGACAAGCGAGATCGCTCCCCGTCTCGGGGCCGGCGAGCGGAGCCCGCCGAGGCGGGGGTACAACAGCATGGGGCCGCCGGCACCGGTGGTGGCCTCGGCCCCGACCTGGTATCGAAGGCCTTTTCGGCGCCCTTCAATGTCGCAACCGCCCTTGGCGGCCTGTTCTCGACTTCCTTTAAAGAGGTGGGGCACAAGTTCACAGCGCGGAGCGTAGATGGCTATGGCGTTCTGGAAGGACAGCTTTCGGATCTGGCCAATGCCGTTGAGCGCAAGGCCACCTGGTTGAAGTCGCAGGGGGAGATAGATGGTCAGGTGGCACCAGGTGCTGCGCAAACGGCGGAAGATCTGAAGCGGCTTCTGGGGGATTTCGACACCCTTTCCGGTCGGTTTTCCGATATGGGCAGCAAGCTCGGATATGACTACGCCGAAACTCTGGAAAAACATTCTACTTCCATGAAGTCCGCCCTCGATAGTCTAAATGGAAAAGTCGAAATTATTGCTGAGCTTCAAGAGCTTGTCAGTAAACTTGTAGACAAACTTGAACGACTTTTTTCGAACATAAAAATGGGTCGATAACATGCAAATTATTACCGACGAAAATATCAACCGGCTCATAGCACGGCTCGACAACTGCTCTGTGCTTGTGGACGCCGCGGACAAGGTCGTCTCCCCTGAGGTTTTTGGCCGAATTAAGGCGCAAACCCTTGCATATGCTGGGTTCATGTCGGACCTGGCCGGTGGTCGGCTGCCTCGCTTTTCTAACTCCACTATTCAAGGCGCAAGCTTAGTTGAAGAGTTCTGTCTTCTGATCGAGACAGAGTTGGGAAATCAAAAATAGAAAGGGACAAGCAGATGAACGAACTGAATGAACGATTGAGTTCGGGGGCAGAAAGTATTTGGGGTAAATTCTGCCGGGCTGTATCGGAATGTGATCTTAAATGGGCTGTCGTTCTTCCAGCAGCTATTGGAGCCCTGACGATAGTGGCGGGCGTGGTGCAGGAGGCCCATGGGCAAACGGATCTGATAATTCAGGGGGGGCGTGCTGCTGTCGACGCATACAAGGCCAGTCACCAAGCGAATCCTCTCACCATTCCACAAATTGTTATTGAAGCGTTCTCCCCAGGTGGCCGTGATATGGGGTTTGGTGGGCGTACTCAAGGCATTGGGGTGGGGCTGGCCAGCATTGGTCCGTTGTTGGGAGCTGCGTCAGTGCTGTTGGCCCGTGGTTTCGAGCGCATTAAGGAAGGGTTGGGCGCCAAGGCAGATCAAGCCGAGAAGGCGCGAGAGGCCGAGCAGTCGCGGCAGGCTTCGATGTATCTCGGTGGAAGCGTTGCTCTGTCCGGGCTTGGTTCGACGCCGGGCTTCTACGTCGACGGCCGTCAGGCTGGGCTCGACGGTGAGGAACCCTCCGCGACCATGCGCCCACGTTGAATGGCAGACTGTATGGGGCGGGATCTGGTGATCATTGAGGCGCCTGGAAAGCTTCGGACTTTCCGGCGCCTGTGTGAGGGTGTCGGCCTGCAGGCCGACATTTGCGCGACCATCGGCCATGTTCTGGAAGCGCCGAAGGACATGCGCGATCTGGGCATCGCTCTGCGGGGTGAGGAATATGTGGAAACCAATCGGCGCCCGATCCGCGAAGATTCATTTCGGTACCTGTGCGATTGCCTGGCACGTTGCAAAGGGCGAGTGCTGATTGCAACGGATAATGATCAAGAAGGACATGTAATCGCAGCTGATATTGTCGGCCTCATGGAGGCTGCTGGCTGCAGGCAGCCTGCGTATCGTCTGGTGCTCAACGGTCTCACCAATGATGCGATGGTAAGGGGATTGGCTCAGCTGTCTCCGGTTGATATCGCGTTGTCCAATGCCGGAGTTGCGCGGCGGATTGTCGATCGACTCATTGGTGGGGGGTTATCTGATTTTTCCACGGGCCGGACCGTTGGCCGAGTTCAGACCGCCCTCCTCTCGATCGCCGAGCATGGACTGCCTCACAGCCTGATAGGGCTGTCGATGCCGTGCTCGAACGGTGGTGAGCCATTTCGAGCGGTTCTTCCTGTTACTGGCGTAGCTACCCCGGCCGAACTTATCGCGCAACTCGATGCGTTGCCGGCGCGTGAGGTCGCGATGGCTACACCTGAGCGACTGAGCGAGCCAGGCAATTATGGCGATACGCTGCTGTCACTCAATGCCGCAGCAGGGCTGAGCATCTCCCAGGCGGCGGAGCTGCTGCAGGAGCTCTACGAGGCTGGTGACATTTCCTATCCCCGCACATCGTCGCGTGCTTTCAGTGATGCGACGGTTGAGGTGCTGGAAGCGCTCGCCAAGGTACGGGGGATCCGGGCGTTCCGTAAAGCTGCAGTTCCGACCATCCAGTCGGATGGGGTCGCTCATGAGGCGATCCACGTGCTGAACAGCGAGCTGTTGCAGCGACTCGATCTGGGGCGTCCTCCTTCTCTGCAGGGCAGTCTGCGAGAGGCGGCGCTATCCATTATTGCGAGACAGTCATTCGAGTCTGGGCTGGTGGTTGCCCGCGAGCGTCCGAATCTGGACGACCTGCCTGATTTCCTCGCAAGCCTGGATTGGAGTCGGGATGCGCGGCGGCCGATGCTCCCTTGGCGGCCTGCCTCTTCGGTCACAACGAAGGGCGGTGCACTTGGGCTCGATGCCGCCCTGGTGCAACAAATGATGAAGCACGGAGTTGGTCGTCCCAGCACATGGCCGTCTCATGCTGCTCGCTTCGCCGAGCGCGGCTTCGTCGACGACGCCTATCAGCTGACGACGAAGGGGCTACGAGTACTTGAAGCTGCTCCGCAGGGGCTTCGAGATGTTCTCTGTACTGCCAGGATCGAGGACTTGCTGCAGGAGCGTGGCAGCGAAGTTTCACACATGGTCAACCATGCCATGCAGGTTGCCCTGGAGGGCGATGCCGAGCTGGCTGCTCAGCTGATCAGCCAGCTCGATGTTTTGCAGGACGAACAGGAAGAAGAACTTGAACACCGTCATCGCCCTGTTTTCTAGCTGCCCTTCCCTCAAGCGAGCCTTGCCCATGGCGGCTCTCGCTGCTGGTTGCACGGCTCTCGCCTTCGCGTATTTCCAGGATCGCAGCCCTACCCTGCAGTCCAGTGAAGTTCAGGTGGTGAGGGGGTTCATAACCCGCACTGGCGATCCAGCATTGATCGCTGCCTACAACGCCGCTGTTTCAGATGGTGAGCTTTCCAGGGCAGAAACTGAGGGCCTTATCGAGAGGGCGAAAGCCGCACCGCCAATATTCTTGCTGACCATTCCGCCAAAAAAATAGCAAATGCCTTTGCAGTTTTTTTAGCGTATTGTTAAGCTCACTTTTGTTTGTCTATGACGTGCTTCTAAAGTGATCTTTCCCTATGGTCAAAGCATCTAGTCGAATCGAGTACAGCGATTTTGAGCACATCATGATCCACCTGGCGGGTGAGCGTGGGTGGACCTTCAAATTCGGCGATGAGTCTGTTCCGGTCGAGGCTGTGTTCAATCATTCGACCTATGCCCCTGCCCTGTTGGCTGCAGCTGAAACCGAGCTCGCGGCCAGGCGGATCGGTGGCGACTTGGCTTTCGCCCTGGAGGGTGAGGGCAACTCCCTGTTCGGCGCCCGGGTCCGTTTGGTCAGCGAGCGGAACTCATTCCTAAGCCAGTTCTGGCGAATGGCCACCACGGCGCTGATTATCGAGTCCCTTCCTCGATCAGGCAACAGCATCATGCTCGACCAACTGCAGTACGTGCTGGGCGATCGCTTTGCTGACTACGTCGAAGCTGCTACGGCGGAGGCTTCCTGATGTCGATGTTGCGCAAGCTTCACAAGCAAGAGGTGGAGCGTTTTTCCAGCGGTGAACAAACCACTGCCACTCAGGCGGCAGTGGAGCCAGCTGCTGCACAAGGCGGTTCACTACTGGACGAATTTGAAAACATGCTGCTCGGCAAGCCCGAGCAAGCTGCAGCCCAGGCGGAGGTATCGCCGGCGCCGACCAGTCAGGTTGTGATCGAGACGCAAGTCGTCTCCCCGGCTGCACCGGAACCTAAGTCGGAGCTACCTGCAGAGCCAAAGGCTGATGAGGCTTCGCAGCCAGAAGCCCCGTCCGCAGCCCTGGTGCCAGGTTTCGCCGAGGTCCTCAAGGGCCTGGCTCCAGTCTTCAAGGCAGCAACAATCTACCCGGGGCATGACGCAGATCCGGCGAGGATCGCTGAGGCTGTACGTCGCATGTCTCTCGTTTCTACTGGCCTCGCCCAGCATATTGCAGGGCGAGTGGATCCTCAGGAGCTCGATGCCGCCTGGGCCAAGAAACACCTGCATGGTTTCACCGCCGAGCTCGTGGCCAGCCAGTGGATCTCGTCAGTGATCTCCCGCGGCGGTATGCCGGCCGGAGAGTATCCCGAAGTCACCGTCGAGTTTTTGGGGGCTATGGTCGATGGGGCGTGGGCCGCATCCCAAAAGGTTTCCCTCGGCGGACTTCCTACTGGTGATCATCTCGGTGCCCAGCTCGCGCTGCTCACTTCAGTAGCCCCGCTGTCGTTGGAGGTCGAGCGCTACTTCGCCATCGTTATATCGCAGGTACCTGGCCTGCAGGTGAAAGCTGAGGACCTGTTGTCGGAGTTGGCCGTGTTTCTGGTCGAGCAAGTGTCGGAGCAAGTGACGCGCCTCGGTAACGGTGGCTCTGGGCTGTCTGCTGCCCCTCAGGAAATGCTGCATCGTCTGCTTATTCAGCACGCGGCAGAGGTACTGCTTTCCTCTTGGGAATATTGTCGCGGCGAGGTTCTGGGTGCGTTGAAGGATGCCGCCGATGTTGATGCGGCTGCAGCGATTCTATCCCGTCCTGAGTTTACTCACGGTTTCCCGCTGGAGGCACTTAAGGCCAGGGCTTCTTCATCCCTGAAACGGTTGGTGGCCACGACAGAGTACGCCCTAACCATGATGAGGGTTACCCAGCCCGCAGGAGCGAGCCATGTCTGAGGTGACCAACAAGGGCGGCGCGCTACGTAAAGTTGGCCGGGCTACTGCCTGGGTGGGCAAAAAATGGGTTTGGACCGTCACCGGTGATTGGCGTGAGGCTCGCCACAACGCTAAGCGGATCTACAACCTGCTGAAGTCCCTTACGGGGCGTACCTATCGGGAAGAAAGCTTCTCGGATGCGGTCTCCCGGCTTCACCTGAGCGAGAAGGATCTCGATGCCCGTTGCCGGTATCTGCATGCGCTTTCCGTACTGTTTGGCCTGATGGCGATTGTTGCCGGCGTGTTCCTCGCGCTAGTGCCCTGGTCGCCCAGTCCTATCAACCACGGCCTCATGTCCTTCGGCGTTCTCGCGTTGAGCATCACCCGTTTCTTGGTCACCAGGTTCCGAGTGGCCCAGATCCGTGAACGACGCCTTTTTAGTTTCAAGTCGTGGCTCCTGCGTCAGGAGGGGCGTTCGTGATTGACGCTCTGCCAATGGCGGCCCCTAGTCCGCACATTACTGGCCAAGCTCGCGAGGTCTGCATCGTCCGAGCAGCGGCTCATTACCGTGCGCATCCCGACTTGGTCAAGGCCATCATTCGCACCGAAGGTGGCACGACTGGAAAAGTCTCTTACAACAAGAACGGCTCCTACGATATGGGGCTCATGCAAATTAATAGCATTCATCTCGCGGAACTCTCCAAGTTTGGAATAACCAGAGACATGCTCGTCAACAACGAATGCCTGAATATTTTTATCGGTACTTATTACATTCAGCGTAGCGTGCTGGGGAGTGATGATTTTTGGAAAGGCGTTGGTAACTACCACTCCCGCACGCCCGACAAGAACTATCGCTACAAGCATCGTGTATGGAACAATCTTAAAGAAGTCCGGGGGCAGCAATGAACCGCGGTAATGTCAATAAGTCCAATACTGATGAGCTGCTCTGGGTTATCGTCTTTATTTTCGTAGGCATCATCGCGCTTTGGTACTTTGGGCACGAAAAAATTTCTACCGTTGTTATGTCTCTCAGAAGATTCGAAGCGAGCCTAATTCTTTTTGATGCAGATGGTAGGTTGGCGTTGATCGAATGGCTTTCGAGCACCCATCCAGCTGATGCAACCCCTAAGTCACTTTGGTCTTCGGGCATCGTCGCGAGCCGGGAGCTCCGCTGGTATGTACTGGTTATCCTTACCAGCGTGTTTGGGTATCTTATGTACCGGGCGCCCGATCGCGGCAATAAGTATTCGAATAAACATACAACTGTCAGTCTAGCGAAACAGGAAGCGAGCCAATGGCCGGTTATCTTGCCGGCCCTCGAAACTGATTTTATCGCGCTGCCACTCAATCACTCGGTGCATGGTATGCGGGCTAAGGTGCGTGATTACGCCCGGCGGCACCAGTTTTTGGTCAGAACTGCTGCATTGGGCGAGGAGGAAGATCCTGCAGATATTGAGTTGCTGGATAACAAAGAGGCGTTAAAGCTGTCGCGGGCCAGGGCAATTCTTGTTGCGCAACTTGGTAAGCCTTGGGAGGGGGTCGATTCCTTGAAGCCCTATGAGCGTTCGCTCTTTGCCGCATTTGCAGCCCAGATGAACCATGACAACGACCTCGCGCTTAAAATAATTAATGAGCTCGCCCGTGCATATGTGAGGGCAAAGCGAATGAAAAAGATTGCCTTGCTGAATTCGTTACATGCAAAACGTGCATTGCACCAGTATGCAAATACCAAGGTAGTTAAGCGTGTAGTAAGTCGATATGCGTATAAGCGCACAGTGCTGATGGGAATGAAGGCAGCGGCTTCAGCAAATGGTGTGCTTGCGCCAAATTGGTTCAGATGGTTAAAGGCAGTTGATCGTGTCACTTGGTATTCGTTGTGCGATATCGGCATGGACGTTGCCAGCGTAGAAGCCTGTGGTTTGCGCTCACATTGGTTGTCAGAGGTTGTCGCTAAATCGGCAATCATGAATCCGCGTATTGAATCGGCGCTGGTAGGAATTAAAACTGCTCTTGGGGAGATGGTAGATGAAGAAAGTGATGATTGAGCGCCTCGCGAACTTTATTCGCCGCGCCCCCAAAAACGTTTCGGTTAAACGTAAGCGTAAGCGACTTTCGTTCGAAATCAAATCGCCGGCATATCAGTTGCACACCCTGAATCTCTCTGACTATGGGGATGACACACTGAGTTTCATCTTGGAAAAAGAGGCGGATGGCAATCTGTTTGTGGTGGCCAAGGCCCCCGAAAAATACGGCTCGGATAAAGGCGCTATGACCTCGCTGTTTAAAGCGCAAGTGGCGAGCGAGACCGACGGCGTATACCTGATCACTCAGGTGAACAGTCTGCTGACCAAGAAGTTGTCGGTAATGAAGCTGGTGGGACTCGCCCTGCTCGCTTGGTTAGGCTACCTCTTTGTCAGTGCCTATATCGATGTCGTCTCTGGCAAAGGGGGCAATATTGAGCCGTCGGCTCTCTCGTCGCTGGATGCAGCGCATCCTGCAGTCCGAGTGGCGGACAGCGGCGCCCCAGTCCCTGTAACTGTACATCCGTTTGACTGGCAGAGCGCTCCTGATCACCTACAAGCAGATCCCATTGCGAACCCAGACCAGCTGCAGGCCATGAGTCCTGAGGACATCGCAAAGCAGATCTACAACGCTGCCGAAACAGCTCGGAAGCAAGGGATGCGCGACAACGCGCCGGCGATGTCGAGTGATGTGGCGACTGGTCTGGAAGCCTTCGGACTGGCACCGAGCATCGATGCTGGGCAGTCGGTAGGACCTGGCTGCGATCCCAAACTCGCTTTCCAAGTCGCTGAATAACTGGGTATAGGCGCATGGTTCACGGCGTAGAGAAGCATCACGAGATTAAACGGACGCGAATCTTTCGGGATACGCGGCCGTTTTTCGAACAGATCCTGGAAGACTTTTCGTCGTTTCACGCGATTCTTATCGTCTACGTCATACTGGTGTTTCCGCTATTCTTTCTTCCTGCGCTGTTTGAGCTGAGTCTTGTTCTTGGCTTGATCTACAGCTTTATTCCACTCTCGCGCAAGCCAGATATTCCGTTCAGGAAGCGCAAGTCTCTGAACGAACTGGATCGCAACGATAAGCACCCAGGTACTGGCAAGCCTCAGCAGTCTCGTGGCATCGCCTTCATTGGTAATCGGAAGTCCGATAATGCGGAAATATGGGCGGCCAACGAAGATCTTAGAACACACGCTTTCATTATAGGCTCGACCGGGGCCGGTAAAACCGAAGGGCTGATTTCAATCGCTTATAATGCCCTGGTTTGGGGGTCGGGCTTCGCATATACAGACGGAAAGGGCGATGTAAGTCTCTACGCCAAGATTTTTTCAATGGTCCGTTCCATGGGGCGCGAAGACGACCTCCTGGTAATCAACTACATGACCGGCAACGCTGACACAACGAAAAAGCGATCCGACAAACTTTCAAATACCTATAACCCGTTTGCGGTAGGCAACAGCGAGAGCCTAATTCAGCTCGTGGTTAGTTTGATGGATGCCGGCGATGCCAAAGGTGATATGTGGAAGGGGCGTGCAATTAGCTTCATCAGTTCGGTTATGCCGGCGCTGGTGGATCTGCGCGACCAAAGTTTGCTCATGTTGCATATCGGTGCTATTCGGGAGGCCCTGCCCTACCCTAAATATTTCGAGCTGATGAATAATGTTAACATCAGCCAGAAGTCCAGGGACATGATGCAAGCCTTCTTGTATGACGTGCCAGGTTATAAGCGCGATAAAGGTGAGAATCAGTCGGCAACCTTTAACGAGCAGTACGGGTATCAGCAAATGCAGTTCACCCGTATTCTGAGCTCCCTTGCCGATACCTACGGGCATATTTACCATACGCCTCAAGGGGAAGTGGTACTAAAGGACGTTGTTGTCAATCGACGCATCTTCCTTGCTCTACTTCCGGCACTGGAGAAAAGTCGTCCCGAGTTAGGCAACCTTGGGAAGATCATTGTGGCTGGCATGAAAGGCATGATGGGTGCCCAACTGGGTAATAAAGTTGAGGGTAGCAAGTTGGAGTTGTTAGACTCTCGACAGACTACGGCCCCAACCCCATTCATCGCGATATTTGATGAACTAGGTTATTACATCCCTGACGACGCGGCACTGATGTGGGCTCAGGCTCGTAGCCTCGGATTTGCTCTCATCGCGGCAGGCCAGGACCTGCAGGCGTTCTACAGAACATCGAAAGAAGAGACGCTCGCCATTGTCTCTAACAGCAACATCAAGATTTTCGGAAAACTTGAGGACCCAACCGATACCTTTGACTTGGCCGTTAAACTTGCCGGGGAGGCCTACGTGTCAGTGGTGGACGGCTACGAGATGGCCGATGATGGTGCAGGAAGTTATCGCGGTAACACTGGTGCACGAATTGAACGTGTCAGCCGCGTAGAACTCCAGGACTTCAAAGAGCAGGTTGAGGGTGAGATCCACTTCATGGTGAAGTCGGATATCATCCGCGCTCGAATGTTCTATGCAGACTTCTCTGGTAAACGCTTGAGCAAGGAATACCAGCTAAATCATTTCGTGAAGGTGATCCCGCCCAACGAGGCTGAGCTGAAGGCTTTCAGCATCAACACACAAGAACTACGTGAAACACTGCGCTCACTTCCGCTCGCGAAACAGCGCTCCACTGATGGCTTCTTCGGATATGTGGCCGAAGTAGAGGCTGGAGAGCGCTACAAGCAGTACCTCACCGCGAAGCTGGGTGTGGAGCGGGGGATCTGCTTGTTGCTGGGATACGACGACTCGGCGGTTGCGCCAGTGGTCGACCAGGACGATGGCAGTGCCGGCGGCGCAGTTGGGAATGGGAGTGCGCTTGCACAAGCGCCGACGAGCGATAGCGACGCTATGCCCTCTCTTGCCCAGGCGCCGGGTGGCGCGGATCAACCTGCTCTCGCAGCAGCCCCTGTGGTGGCCGCCGGTGATGATGCAGGAATCGTATTCGACGGTGGCCAGCTCGCTTCGATCAACATCTTCGCCGAAGTTCCGCGTGAACCGTTCGGCATCGACATCGTGGCGCTGGCATCTGCCGCTATACCAATCATCGAAACCGCGCTGGAAGGTCGGGTCCAGCGCCCTGCAGAAGAGACGCCTCCAGCAGGACAAGGTGGCCTGCTCGACGAGCAGGCTACCCGAGTGTCGTTGAACAGTATCGCCTTGGGTCTTGGGGCGCCCGCCGCTGAAGCAGGTGCAATGGTGGAGAACATCATCCAGGCCGCGACGCAGGGCTCCGAATACCCGGTTCCTCCTAAGCCTGAGAAAGCGGGCAAGGACCAGGAAATGGAGGATGTCATGAGCAACCTGGAGTCGCTGATTGGGGGGCGTGCATGAGCATTGAGTTGGCCATGTCCCGCCGAGATTTGCTGAAACGCTCTGTAGTGGCTGGGATCACCGGCATGGGGGCCTTCACTTTCAGCGCCCCGTTGCTCGCTTCAACCGGCTTGCTGCTGCCTGCCAATTACGCGAACCAGGCGGACGCAGCGGCATTCTGGGCAAAGCCTCGGGTGTTGAACCTCTATCGGCCATCTACCGGCGAGCACAAGCAGATCTGCTACTGGCGAGATGGCCACCTCGATTTGGCTGGATACCGCGAGGCCTGCCACATGCTGCGAGATGTCCGTGCAGGCAAGGCTACGGAGATCGATTTGCGGCTGCTCAACCTCCTCCGGGGTCAACAGGGATGGCTGGAGCTTGCCTATGGCTTCAAAGAGCCCTACCAGGTCAACAGTGGATATCGGACGAAGGAAACCAACGAGGCTACAGAGGGTGCAGCACGGGACTCGTACCACACGAAGGGGCAAGCGTGCGACGGAAAGTTCCCGAGCCTTCCGATCGAATATCAGGGTCGCCTGATGTCAGCTTTCCGTACTGGCGGGGTGGGCTTCTACATAAACCGTCAAAAATTTATTCATTCCGACGTAGGGAGGGTTCGATATTGGGTACGTTAGTCGGCAAAGTGCTATCACCCATTGCTCTGGCTGCTTTTGCAAGCCATGCTGCCGCCGCCGAAACGGCTGAGGTGACTCCCGTGGAGTCCTACCTCATGTCCAAGGGGAACATGATCGTTCAGGCGTTCCCAGCGGCTTCTGGTATGAAAGGGATCGTTGTCGATAACGGTGCCGAAAAGCGCTTGTTCTACGTCACGCCCGATGGCAAAAGTCTGTTAGCCGGTGTGATGTTCGATACACAAGGCGCCAATCTTACCAGCGTGGATCTGGCTCGTACTGCGAGTGTAGAACCGGTTCCGCAGAGTAGTCAGTCCGCAGACAGTCTGGCTCATGCTTGGAAGCAGGCCGAGCAGCTGAAATGGCTGGCGGAGGGGGATGCTGATCGCGTGATGTACGCCTTCTTCGATCCGAACTGCGCGTACTGCCACGAGTTATGGGGCATGCTCCGGGCGCCGGTTGCCGCAGGTGACGTTCAAGTTCGCTGGATCCCGATTTCCATTCTCCGGGCGTCGAGCAACGAGTTGAACGCAGCGATCTACCAGCAGGCAGCTACCGAAGGCGTGCTGATCCCGATGGCTGAGATGGCGAAGCGTCAGCTGCAGCCGGCGACAGTCACCGAAGACATTCGCCAAAACCTTGCGGACAACCTGGCTCTATTCCGCCAGGCGGGGTTTCGAAGAACTCCGATGATTCTTTACCGGGACCGGGACAAGGGCCAGGTAAAGGTATTTGAAGGTGCGCCACTTCCCCAGGAGCTGGCGGTGATGCTCAAAAAAGAGTAGCGACCAAGCTACCAATAATGAACACTTCCTCTGCGCGGCCTACCAGCATCTAGGTCGCGCTAGCTTCAAGGAACACGTGACGATGGAAAACGCAAAAGAAGTATTCGACGGACTCATTCAAACAGTTGTCTCGGAGGCCTTGCTGGCCGACGCCATTGAGCAGTATGCCGAGGTGGAGATCGCTGATCCGAATGAGCGTGAGGAATTCGTTGAGACGTACTCCGACGAGACATACCAGCCCGTGGTTCGGAAAGCAGTTTTGGATGTGGTGGTGGCTGTCGCGGCCGCTGATCGCCTCGTCGAAGACGTCGCCTTCCGGATGGTTGTCGGAATGCTGGAACCTGAGGAAAGCAATGAGGTGATTCGAGCCATGAAGCTCGTCATGCTGGACAAGATTACTGAGGACGCCTTGTCCGATATGGATGATCTTGCAGGCCTCAAATTCAAAGGTCGCATGGACTACTTCCGTACCTGCATCGGCTAAGTCCCGCCTAAAGCGCTCCCCCTTCCCTTACCGGCTCCGGCGCACCATGTGCTTCCCAGATGGAGCTGGCCTTCTTTTCTTGGCATCCTGCCAGGCCCGGCGACGGGTCTTTTCGCGCTCAAAATTGACTATCGTTTGTTTTTAAACGCCTCAGTTAATAGAATCATGGTGATTTCCCCCTAGATGGAGACTGCCATGAGCGATACCGCCAACACCAATACACAGAAGATCCTGCCTGAAGTCGGCGCCCGTGATATCCCCCACGACGATCTGGGCTGGCAGGAAGTCCGTGACCTCGGGCTGGACGCCGTCCCGGGCGATCTGCAGGATGCCGAAGATCTGGACGGGGAGTAAGGCTGATGGCCCTGATCAAACGCCTTCGTCCCAGCGATTCGGCGACACAGGCGCCGCCGGCCCATGCTCCTGTAGCCTCTAACAATGCCAGCCGGCAGGACACGAAGCTTTCTTTGTTGCAACTGGAGGCCATCAGGGTCTTCCGCACCCTGAAAGGCCGAAGCTGGAAAGCCGAGCTGAACAACTGCTGGAGTCGCTCCAGCTACCCAGGCCTTGGGACTCAGCATGCGGCCGTTCTGCAGCAGCTTAGAAACGAGTTTGGCCCTGAGTGGCTGCAAAAATTCAGCGTCAGTCAGCAACAAGATGCGCTGTATAAGGCTGCGCAAGAAGCGCTGCAGGTCGAAGAGTTACTCCGACACGATTCCAACGCCACGTCTGAGCAGATTTCCAGGGTCAAGGATGATCGTAAGACGGCAGAAGCGACTGCCATGCTGTGGGAGCGCGGCGATGATCGGAGCTTTAGCGCCGATGGCCCGTCGGTCCGCTTGAGCATGAGCGATGAGGCGCCGGCAGCCTCGTCGTCACCGGCATTGCCATCCAGCCCTCCCCCGATCGAGGAGCCGATTGATCCCCTCGAAGCAGCAGCCGAACCTGGTCGACGGAAGGGCGCTGGAGCTGGGAAAAAAGGGAAGCACGAGCGAGGTGCGCCTCGTGACCACTACCAAGAGGTGACGGATCAGATCATATCCGCCATCGAAGCTGGAGCAGAGCCTTGGCGATGCGAGTGGGATAACACACCGCGATGGCCGATGAATCCCGTAACCGGCAAGCCCTATCATGGCATCAACGTGATGCTACTTCTTTCGCAGGGTTACCAAGAGAACCGGTGGTGCTCCTACAAGACCGCGCAAGCTCAAGGCTGGCAAGTCCGTGGCGGTGAAAGCGGCTCCAAGATCTACTTCTACAAGCGTCTCACCAAGGAAACCGGCGAGCTGAGTGCGACCGGCGAACCAGAAGTTCGCGTCATACCGCTTCTTCGCAGTTACTCGGTTTTCAACCTGGCACAAATGGACGGGGCTCCTGAGCTGGAGACCACTGGCCGCGGAGAGAAGCTGCTTTCATCCGAGACTCGGGATATCTGCGAGGAGATCATTGAGGCTTGCGGGGCCGACATCGTCCATGGCTTCCGCCGCGCAGGCTACTCCCCTTCCGAGGACAGGATCTATATGCCCGACAGGGAGTCGTTCTCCTCCGACGCCGAGTACTACACCACTCTGCTGCACGAGATCGCACACTGGTCAGGTCACGAAAGTCGCCTAGCTCGTGAGTTCGGGCCCAGCCGCGACTCAGATGAATATGCTCGCGAGGAACTGCGTGCGGAGATGGCCAGCGCCATGATGGCCATGCGGCTTGCGCTGCCCGGAAGCGTCGATGGGCATGCGGGCTACGTCGACCACTACCTGCAGGTCCTCCGCAACGACAAGAAGGAGATTTTCCGTGCCTCGCGTGATGCGGAGCGAATGGCTCGATATGTACTCAGCTTCCATCCCGACTTCCGTGAGGAATTCGAGGCAGAACACCGGGACCAGATGACGGCCGCGGTTGCGGCAGGCGCCCCGGATGACATTTTCGACGCCAGTGACTTCGACTTCGAGCCGGACTTAGAGCTTGAAGGTCCTCGTCCTTAACACAGGTACACAGACATGTTGAACAGTATCGACGACGTTCTGGCGCACTGGCCTGCAGAGGAGCACTGGCCAGTCACCGGAGTACGCGACCGGGTGACGGATCTCCTGCAGCGCTTCGATGATCTGGAGCAGCTGCATCGTTTCTGGACGACGGTACGGGAAATGCGTTTTCCCGGCACCTATGGTCAGACTCCCTGGCCTTTCTCGTGTCGATTGGCCCACTTGACCTTTGATGTCGCAAATCCTCATCAGAAGCTGATGGATGACATCGAGCGCTACCGTGATTCGAGTGACAGCTCCCTGGTCGAGAGCTGTCATGAGGAGCTGCGAGCCCTCATGGCGCTTGAAAACAGGATGATCGTCCAGGATCCGCATCGGCGATTCGCGGACCGGATTTTTCGAGCACTCGGGCAGGGCCTTCAGCAGGGTGTGAAACCCGTGCAGCTACCAGGTGGTCATGTGTTGGCCGCCCCCCATTACGCGGCGCTCGTGTGTGATGGGATAGGCCCGCAGACGGTGCCCATGTGCGCCGTGCTCGCATTGTCACCGAAGCTCCTGGATAGCGAAGTGTACCTATTCCGCGGCAGCTACCCAGGGGCGTGCGGTGATGCACCGTTGACATCTCTAGGTCTCAAGTCGCTGCTTCCCGGTGTGAAGTCGGACCCTGATTTAGGCGAATTGGCCCGAATTTACCTGACCTCGGCAGAGGGTGCTGCGGGATATGCGTGGGGCGACACTCGGGGCGGCGATGGCGCACATGGTGCTGAAAATCTCACCCACCTGGTGCTCCTGGGTTACGCCGAGAGGACAGGCGGATCCGAGCCGAACCAGCTGGGGGGCTCGTGGCCCCAAGTCAGCGTCACTCCCGCCGGCGTCACAGCGATCCACTCTGCGGGGGTGCTTCCTGCTATCGCTCGCCAGCTCTCCCGCGGAACCGCCCTGCTCCATTGCTGCGATGAGACTTATGAGTTCGATGTGTGCAGTGGCGCTATCGTGGCTAGCTCAGGGCGGCTGCCGGCAGTCATGCGCGTTGACGTCGGCGAGCTTCAGGAGGCCTTCCCGGACGAAAGCATTGGCGACCGCGATTACGAAATCCCCGAGGTCTGCTATCTCGATTTTTCTGGCGCCAAAGTTATGGCAGACGCGACATTTCGAGATGAAAATAATGGCACACGGCCATCGCTTTAGGGCATAAAGAAAGGGGCGCCAAACCACTGGTCTGACGCCCCTTTTTTGTAGACTCTTGTCCGCAGAATAGCGACTTTTAATTGGTTATAAGGCCCGCCTGAGTTTAGCGGTACCTGAGCTGGAGGGATTCTTTGGCTTCGGCTGCAGCTTCCCGGACATCAGCGATCTTGACGCTGCGCGAGGGGCTGGAGGCTTGAGAATTACCCAGCGCCGGGCCTTGCTTCACCTGGTCAACCAGTGATTTCAGGGCCAAGGTCATCGTCTGCATGTGGGTTCCTCTGTGGCTATGACTCGCATTGTTTTATAGTTTAACAGCGCCAACGTGAAACATATAGGCACTCTGTAGCTACTCTGAAATCAAATTTATACACGAAAATTGGATCTCTTTCCGTGACCACTCCCGCATTCGCCGTCGACGCATTCGAGAACTGGCTGAGGACCGCCTTCGCCAGCCCGTATTCGTCGAAGACGATTCGCGTCTATTGCGCAGTGGCGACCGGCTTCCTGCGCTACATAGACAGTCGAAGCGAGGAAGCGTTCCCCAATGCGCTTGACGATGATTGCGTGATAGCGTTCCTCCGAGCTCCTGGCGTCGGCGGGAAGCCCTATTCCAGGGCATATCAGGTCTTGCGCCACTCTGCGCTGTGCGCCTTGTTCCACTGGCTTGTTGAAACCGGAGTCGTGACGGATAGTCCAATGGAACGCCTGCCGAGACACACGGGCCGCAGGCCTGGCACGCCAGGTGGAGGAAACCGGCCAAAGAGACTGCCTCCGGTTTTGATGTGGCGAGACCAGCGTCATCTCTTACAGGTGATAGACTCAAGTCATGGCCCAGCGAAAGTCAGGGATTCCGCCATAGTCAGCTTAGGGCTTGCGACCGGTCTCCGGAACGAAGAGATCTGTAATGCCACTATTAGTGGACTGGACCTTCACTACCGCCGGATGAGGGTAGTAGGAAAAGGGAATAAGGAGCGGCTGATCGACTTTTCACATGACGACCGCGCCCTCGATCCCATGCGTGCATGGCTCAAGACCCGGGCCGAAGTTTTGCAGCAGCACGAGCGGGAAAGCGATCTGCTCTTCATCTCAAGGGCTGGACGACGTCTCTCCGGATCGCTTGTGTACCAACAGGTATCCCGGCACCTGCAGTCTGCTGGGCTGGCAGGAAAGCTGAAGCGTTGTGGCGCACATGTGCTCCGCCATACGGCCGCGAGCGTCATGTTCGCCAGAGGCGTGCCGATTTTGCAGATCAAGGAGAATCTTGGGCATGAGGATCTTGCCACAACACAGATCTATGCCCATTTGCTGCCACCAGAGGGAGAGGCGATGTGACGACGCCTCTGTTTTACTTTCGTTTGATTATAAATACTAATCTTAATATGATGGTTTTCGATTGATGGACGAACGACATGATGTCTTGCTTGTCGGGGTGAACACCGACAAGCACGAAGCATACGCCCTAAAGCGGGACAAACAGATCGTTCGGGTCGCGCAAGGGGTTTACTTCAGGACGGGAAAAGATGCCGAGGTCCTTTTTGAGCTCTATGGCATCCGCCTGGCGAAGTTCTGCTTCCAAAGCGCTGCTTTGACGCACTCCACCGCCTGGTACCGCAAACCTGTGGACGGGCGAGTTTTTCTAGGAGGTGACTACCCATACAAGAAAAGCATCGCGCCATACGAGGGTGACTTCCGCATCGTACAGAGCATGGTCCATCCCAAGCTCACCGACGAGAGGATGTACGAGCTCGCAAAGTTCGAGGATCCCCTGGGGCAGTTCGAGATGCACTGCGCTACCCCAGAAATGACGCTGATCCACCTGATGGACGCGACGAAGAAAAACGTCGAGAAACATCTCCCGGAGCAGGAGATGGACAAGATCTTTGAGCAGCTGCAGCTGAAGTATGGCAGCAAGGCCTCCACCCTGGCCGCGCTTGAAACCATCGCCCAGGCAGCCGAGAAAACCAATGAATTCGAGCGCCTCCTCAAGCACTTCTTCTCTCAGCGGAGGCGCAGCTGAAAATGAGATGAGGTAAGTGGATGCCAACCTGGATCGACCTTTCTGAACATGATGTAGAGCTAAACGTCCAACAAGATCCAGAAGGCAAGTCGCTTGTCCTGCGGTCATTACCTGGGGGAGTGATCCCCCAGTCGGTAACGGAGCTGGGTTTCGAGAAAGATGGAGCCCTCTACCGACGCACCAACCTCCGCTTCACCCTCCCCGAAATTATCCGCCACTTCCCCAAGGCCAGGTCGCGCCAGATGGAAATGTCGGAGATATTCTACGTCCCCATCCCGAGCAATCTTGAAGCTGTTTCAGTCGCCGCGGGACAAAACGCCGGCGTCGAAAAGGCCCCCTGGCAGATGAGTTCGGCAGAGTGGATTTCCGCTCGACGCGAGCTCGCCACACCGATGAAGGTTTCCGCAAGTTCCGAGGCTGGGCGAATTGGCAGGCTTTCCGAGCTTTCCTACGGTGTTGCGGCATGGCGGCATCAGCGTGCGCTCGCCGGCGACCAAGAGGCCATCGCGGCGCTGGAAGAGGCCGTAACGCACTACGACGTGGTGATGAAAGCTCTCTCGGAGGGCAAGCAGGTCCCTTTCGATGTTGTTGCCGAGTACCCTTCCCTTCTGGATCCTGAGCCAGACCAGTCGCACACAATCGCTGCAGCTGCGCCTGAACGGTCATCTGTCGCAGCCTTCATGCTTCCGGCAATCAAGTCGGCACGTAAGCGCACTGGTCCTGCGCGAGTCGTGAAGGCCCATGAAGTAGCCAAGTTTGGCCGTCGCGGCATGGTGTCTGAGTACCTTGTGGTATTCCAGGATGGTCGCTTCCCCTGCAGCGTTGAGGCGCTCGACCGAAAGCAGGCGATAGACTTCGCCCAAGCCGAACGCCTTCGTCTCGATACCGCAGAGCAGCCGGTAGATACCTCCCCTGCAGCGCCTCATCCTCAAGACCAGATCCAGGCAGCATCGATCGATGACGCTTGGGAGCCTGAGCGCGTTGGCGCAGCGGCGGGCAGCAGCTCGATCGAGCCCACGGAGGCATGGCTGGTATCCCAACACCAATTCAAGACAGTCGCGGTCACCAGGAGGGCCTCGGACGGAACAGTGGAGGTCCATTTCCGTAACCAGGCATTCGCGACAGACCAGATCACACCCGCAAAAGCGCTGACTGCAGCTCACAAGCAGGCCGTTCGCCGGGCATTCGCCGACGGCAAGCAAATACCATTTCACGTCTTGGTCGACTATCCAGATGTCGCCTACGGCCCAGGTGAACGGGCAGCCCGGTCCGTCTCCAAGCTGCTATCAGAGGCTGGCCTGGCAGAGCGGCTGATGACGGGATTCAACAGCTACGTCCGGCTCGTCAATCCGCCCTACACGGATCTCATTATCGAGCGTCTGCCAGCGGAATCGTCGCCACGTCTCTGCCTCACCCACTACCTGGAGTCGAACGGCGATCGTTTCATCGATAGCGAAATGATTTTCGAGATACGCCCCGCCGGTCACCTCGTTCTGTGCGAGACCGCAGTGCAGAACCCGATCCGTGGCGGAGAACTGCGGGGCCTTGACCGCAGCTTCGCGAACATCTTTGCCCAGAACCTCCTTCAGCAGGGGTTCTCCAGTGCCCGGCTGGAATGGTCGGATGATGCCGATGAAAGCCTGGAAGACGGCCCTGAGAATCGCCTTTACGAGGGGATGGCCATCGTTGAAAAACTCGCCGCCGAGCTCAACGCGGAAGTCTCACCTTGGGAGGAGTCTGGCCCGTCCACCATTGGCAAATGGCGCTACGCCACGCTGGTCCGCGAAGACGTATCTGTCCGTATCGCTGTGTCCCAAGGGGGTGTGGTGCAGGTCAACGGCGACCCCTTCACCAAAGGTGAAAGAGTGCTCCACGTGGCGGCGGAGGCCGTCAGGGAGTCCCTGGTTGAGGCCTTCAAGTTTGAAAGCACGAGTGCAATCTCCTCGCCCGTCCAGCTGTCTCCTTATGAACTAGGTCGACGGGCTGCAGAACAGGGCATGAAGTGCGTTCCAGCCTGGGATAAGGATCTGATGGCAACGTTGGGGGGCAACGTAGGCGATGGCGTACCTGCGATGCGCGAATGGATGAAGGGCTGGCACGAGATCAATGCGCAGCGTGAGGTATTGCCTCGACCTGCAACGACCACCGATGCAGAGCCGGCCGATATCACCAGATCACGTATTTTGCTGCGCTTGCCATCCACCGCTCCCACCAGGCTCCCCCTGTACGGGATCAACACGAGGTACGAAGCTACTCGCTATTCGCTTCCCGGCGATTTTTACGCTGAGACATCCTTCAACGGGTACCGGTTCTTCGCCCCGGCCGAGCACTATCGCTCGGCCGATTTCAGCAGAGCCGAGCGCGACTTGTATGCCGCTCATAAGCGTGGCGACCACAATGCAGTCAAATCCGCCCGGCAACTCATGGCCTCGGAAATGACCGAGATGGTCGCCGCCGCCCGGGCCACCTTGCCACAAAATGAGCTCACCGGGAGCACAATGCAGGCGGGCGATCGAGTCCGCTTCACTCCTGCCAACGCGGCAAAGCAGCCGGTCACCGGGGTGGTGAGCAAGGTTCTTGAAAACTCGGCGGGTGACAAAGGCTTCGAGCTAATTCGAGATGCGGCCGAAGCGATGGTGGAAGTCGAGACGTGCTGGGTAGCTGACGGATCCCTGCAGTTCCTACCGCCCGCTGATCCTGTAGAAGCCTTTCAAGCTGCTCTGGCGGTGTCGAGGAAGGAGGTCGATCCCAAGCGCCGGGTTCAGGCACTCATTCGTGTTCTTTGCGCTGACAGAGGAGTGGTGTCCCAAGGAGACTGGGTTGCCCAGCTCGCCTTCAGCGCCGACCTGCCGGCGGACCAGGCCCAGCTGGTGACGCTCATGGAGAAACATCTACCCTCTCCCGCCTCATTCAACATAGCCGTAGGTCTGGAACAATTTCAGGATATACCCAGCGAGCCCAAACGGCTGGCGGATGCAGTGAGGCGACTGGGTGATAACCTCCGGGGGTTCAAAGCCAGCCATCTGCGGAAAACTGCAGCGCGGATCGAGGACTTGCGCACCATTGCTCCTGAGAACGCGCTGGCCATCGAGATGCTAGAAAGTGCTGCAACCACCGTCCACCAGGCGGAAAGCCTCCTGGTCGACCTGGAGGCCAGGCTCGCGGCAGCCAAAGCCGAAGAGGAGGAGCGCAACTGGGAACGGTTCGAGCCATTCGGGGCCCAGGCCGTGACAAAGCCTCTAGCGTCAGAAATCGGTTTCACCAAAGCATGGATAGACAAGGATAACGGCTGGTTCCGGGTCCGGAACGGAGCTTCTGTCGCTTGGACCAACGGCCACGTATTCGATTTGGAAGAACCGAACTACCGCAGCTTCGAGAAGAACGAGAGCCGTCGCTTCCAGAATACGCCTCTGGCGAAACGGCCGGACATCAGCCGTTTTCTGGAGCATGAGACCGCTGACGCGATGAAACCGGTATTCGTGTACCGAAGGATGCACGACGACAAAGATGCCGTGATCCTAGCCAGGTCCTCGGGCCGCCTCGTTTCACTCGACAAGCGCTATCACGACTACATTGCGGTGAAGTACCCAGGGGCCGTGTTCTTCGTAGCCAATGACTGGGAAATCGACGCTCCGAACCACGGCTCTCTTGTGCACGCGAAGTTGGATGGCCAAATCGTCGCCGGGGTGATGCCGCTACGAGGATTGGATCCGGCCTACACGGTCGACCTCATTCAAACCAAGATTCTTGCTGTCACCCAAAAGGGCGCAGTGGACGAACAAGACTCCTCCGAGGTCGAGAACCTGTTGTATGAAGCCGACCAGCGGGTAAAGGGCCGGGCGATGGCCACCGCAATGATCCAGGTTGCTTTGGACGAGGGCCGCTGGTACAGCGCGATCACAACTCATCACCATCAGGGTAACCATAGCGGCCGATCGGAGCCGATGACTTGCCGAGGGGACGGGTTTACCTCTCGATTCGACGCCGTATTCTATGCCGGCAACCGAATCGTCCTGGAACAGCGTCGGATAGCTCGATCACAGGACAGCGTCACAACGCCCAGACAGAAGGCCGAAGCGCTGAAAATGGCAGATTGGGCGCTGCAGCAAATCCTCGGCGAGGTCGCTGTCTCGTGGAATGACCGCACACCAGGACAGGGATGGTACGAGGCTCGCCGTGAAGGTCCTGAGTACGCCGAGCTGCGCGGCTCCGGCCTATCGGAAGCAGACGCACTGGATGACCTTCGAGAGCGAATCGAGGACTCACTCAGCCAAGCAGATCATTACTGGAAGTCCATTGGCAGCAACGACGCCGGCGAATCTCTTGAAGAGAACACCCTGGGCATTCGCAGCATCGTCAAGGACGGTGTGCGGATCACCGAACCTGCCGCCGCGTTACCGCACGGAGGCCCCGGCGTTCTGCAAGATCGTCCCAAGAATTTCCTGACGAACGATGAAGCTGCTCCATCGGCGCTGGCCACGTCGCCAGAGAGCGGGGTGGCCCAGGGAGCAACGCACAAGGTCGGTGACCTCCTCGACAATGCAACGGTCCACGTGCTGATCCGTGGAACAGCTGTCTCCCTCATTCACCGCAAGCTATCGAAGTATGACCCCCGCCGGCAGGATGGCGGCAGGGATTGCTTCTGGGCGAGAGCATTCATCGGCGGGGAATGGCGCCCGCTCGGGCAGCCCTGGCCCAAAAAGCCGAGTCAGTCTTCGCTTGAGACCGCCTTGGCTGTAGCGGCATCCGCCCCGGCATTCGACAGCAACGCCTTCTTCGTCCAGCTGAATGAGGAAATACGCCAGGCGAACCTCGGCGCCGACAGCACAGCCGAGATCCAGCCTCTTGACCAGAGCAAGTTCCGGGCACAGCCCCTGGACGATCGCTCCTACGAGTTACGGTTCAAGGACCGCGCATCGCCGTTCTTCATCCTGGTGGAATACCAGTCGCCTGGAACCTACTTGCCGAATACCGGAGGCGGTGTGACTGGCCCCAAAACTAGCCTTTCCTCCGCCTGCGCGTGGGCAGTGCGCGAACTGGACCGCCTGCAGGCCCACTACGAGCGCAGACTGCAGGAACAGAACAAGGACAACCCTCGGTTCGAGGTCGACGCTACGAGCTTCATGGAGCTCTTCCCGGCCGATAGCGATGGCCACCAGCTGCTCGACCACGTCCTGCAGGTGTACCAACAGAAAGGTATGCAACGCCGTATCGGCCAAGGCCAGCAGCAAGATGCTGATCTGCCAGCGGAGCTTCAGCTGAACCGTGCCACCGACCAGTCGGTTATGGTTAGGCTGGACGATCCCGACTGCCCTCTTTCGATCGAGCTCCGCTGTGCTGTAGAAGCATCCGGACGCCGGCCGTGGGACGCACTGCAGGCCATCCAGCAGGCTGTCGCAGCTCTACAGACAGAAACGGCCTGGTCACGGTTGAAGAATGAACGCGGCGACGCCGGCATCGAGATGGAGCGGGTCGCCCAAGGCTACGCCGAGTTCATGAGAGCGCAGGATCCGGATCGCCACAGCGGGATCCCCGGCCGGATGCACCGCGAGTTCGCCTTGGCGTTGATCGACAAGGACATCGATCATTTGCTGGGGTGGCTGGCTCGGCCGCGGGGGCAAAACGATCTATCCAAGCGCTACTTCACACAGGTCACAGGCATCAAACTAGCCAAGACAGCCAAGGAGATCACCGTAGCGATCTATGGGTGGGCAGGATACTCGCCGGAGCAGGCCAGCCAGATGGAGGCGGAAAAGCAACATCGCCGCGACGCCGCTGCGCAGCAACGTGCTGCTGAGAGCCACTTGCAGCACGTGCTCGCTCAGCTTGACCGCACGCACTACCGTTACAACGGAAACGTGGTGACCGCACGCCAGTTCGTCGACGACATCATTGCAGGCGGCTTCGATTCGCTGCAGACGAAGCGAGTAGGTGCCGTCGATCGCTATCGGTTGGTCAATCGTGCCGAGGACCGGCTGTACGAGATCTCTGGCCACCTGGTCGACTATGCGCGGCATGTGCTTGCTCAACGTGAGCAGCGACTGGATCTTGAAACGGCTGAAGAGCCAGTTGCAGAACCTTCCCGGCCACGCCTCGGATGACTGTCCACCCGCCCCCCGAGACATCCGGGGGCGGGTTCCTTTCAGCTGGTGAGCAAGGGATCTGCGCCCAAGTCAGCGAGGCGTTTATCGCGGCGTTGCTCTGCGGCCTTTTGCAGGCGGTCAGCCTCCGCCTGGCTCAAAAGTCCAGCATCAGCCAAGGCGTCAATATAGCCCCAGACGTAGGCCATTTTGACACGCACCTGGATCGGATCTGCTTCATCTGTAATGAGCTTTAGTGCGGCCGCTAATTTGGCCTGCTGCGCTGCGGGGTGCATAGTTAGTCAGCCGCAGCTTTTGGATCGGTCGCGACGATCGTCGCGACGCTCCCATCCGAAAATTTCAGGCTCTCGACCTCCTGCCATTTCAGGTCCCGGATCTCCGTTACGCTGACAGAGGAAGTAGCACCTAGGAGTACCTTACACCCAGTGGAGATTTCGACCAGCTGAGGTGACTTTGCAGCGGTCTTACTGATCGATATGGGGCGAATAGAGAAAACGGAAAAAATCGTACGCTAGGGTTTTCCGGGCAGCCTTAGCGGCCGAAACTTCCCGTCCTCCAGCCTGCGGCTCTGCCGCCAGACGTAATTGCCGGTCAGGTTGATGTGTTCCCAGCCCAGCGGCGACAGGTATTGCAGCAGCTCGCCGTCCACCGGTTTGCCGGCCTCGACCAACCCCTGGGTGGCGCGCTCCAGGTACACCGTGTTCCACAGCACGATGGCGGCCGTCACCAGGTTGAGACCGCTGGCCCGGTAGCGCTGTTGCTCGAAACTCCGATCCCTGATTTCCCCAAGGCGGTTGAAGAACACCGCCCTGGCCAGGGAGTTGCGTGCTTCACCCTTGTTCAGACCGGCATGCACGCGGCGGCGCAGTTCGACGCTCTGCAACCAGTCGAGGATGAACAGCGTGCGCTCGATCCGGCCCAGCTCGCGCAGGGCCACGGCCAGGCCGTTCTGGCGTGGATAGCTGCCGAGCTTGCGCAGCATCAGCGAGGCGGTGACGGTGCCCTGCTTGATCGAGCTGGCCTAGCGCAGGATGTCATCCCAGTGGGCGCGGACGTGCTTAATGTTCAGGGTGCCGCCGATCAGCGGGCGCAGCGTCGGGTAGGTGCGCAGTTCCTGGGCGTGCTCGCGGCGAGTCACGTCTCGCTCGCCGTACTTCGGCCAACTCGCCGGGTCGGCCTGAACTTGCTTGGCCACCCATAAGATGACCGGCTCGGGCGGCTCGCTGTCGGTGCCCAACGCATAGCCGGGGTAGCGCAGCAGGCTGAGCTGCACCGCGAAGCCAAGGCGGTTGGCGTCGCGCGTCGCTGGCGGATCAGCGACAGGTCGGAGTCGTTGAAGGTGTAGTAGCGGATCAGGTCATCCTGGCTTTCCGGTAGCGCAAGCAAGGTGTCGCGCTCGGTGGCCGAGAGGATCGAGCGACGCGGCATAAATCAGTCGTCCGTGCGGAGGTACTGGTAGAGGGTTTCACGGCTGATGCCGAACTCGCGGGCGAGCTGCGCCTTCGGCTCGCCGGCAGCGGCCCGCTTCCGCAACGTGATGGCTTGCTCGTCGGAGAGAGCTTTCTTGCGGCCACGGTACGCGCCGCGCTGCTTGGCCAGGGCGATGCCCTCGCGCTGCCGCTCGCGGATCAGGGCGCGCTCGAACTCGGCGAAGGCCCCCATCACCGACAGCATCAGGTTGGCCATCGGCGAGTCCTCGCCGGTGAAGACCAGCCCCTCCTTCAAGAACTCGATCCGCACGCCACGCTGGGTCAGCTTCTGCACCAGGCGGCGCAGGTCATCGAGGTTGCGGGCCAGGCGATCCATGCTGTGCACTACCACGGTGTCCCCTTCGCGGACGAAGCTCAGCAGCGCTTCGAGCTGGGGGCGCTGGGTGTCCTTGCCCGAGGCCTTGTCGGTGAACACCTTGCTCACCTCGGTCTGCTCCAGCTGGCGTTCCGGGTTCTGGTCGAAGCTGCTGACCCGGACGTAACCGATGCGTTGTCCCTGCAAGATGCCTCCATGGGCTGGATGGGCGGCAGGGCTTACGTTGGTTTTTGGTTCCATTGCACCCGAAGCCTTGAATTTATCAGGCTGAAATCTAAGACCTTGGCAAGCATGTGTCAAAGAATGTGAAAGCGGACTCTATTCTGACGGCGCGGCACGGGCATGCCTGACATCCGGTTAGGGTATACCTCAAATTGACACTGCGTATTCCAGAGAACGTGATGACGGAAGGTTGAACCTTCCGTCATAGCGCATCTGGTTTGGCCTCCCGTCAGCCAACCACGGGAAACACTGACTCGATCATTGGAGAATGGTCAGCTTGGCCTTGAGATCAATGGCTCTCGCGAAGTTGTGGTAATTCGGCGATGTTCGCTGCACCTGCGCGTGCAATGCTTTCAGCGCCGCCGAATCCGCCGACGACTCCATTTCGACCTCATACTCGACCTGGTCGTACCCTGGATTGATCCCAGGATCGATTCCAAGAAAACCTCTCAGATCGAGGCTTCCCTTCGTGCGGATAGTCAGCGATTGCAACTCGATGTTCATTGCCGCCGCATTTGCCGCGTAGGTTGCAGTCATGCATGCGTTCAACGCAGCCAGGATCAATTCTTGTGGATTAGCGGCCGTGTCGGTACCGAGCAATTCTGCCGGTTCGTCCGCGTCGATGACAAAGCCGCGCGCCAAGGCCGTGTCACCTAGTACGAGCGGCATGGTTCGCGCACGCGTCCGGGTGCCACCCTCCCAGGTTGTCACGACGCCGAACGTCGCGATGCCTGCGGCGGGCTTTGCTGCGACCTGATCTGCAAACTCACGCAATGCGCCGACGTTGATCCCGTTGCCGGGAGTTCCTTTAATGTTTGTGTTCATTTCTCGTTCCCCCATTATGTGTTACGCCCGGCCATCACGCCGCCGTCAACGTCCCAGATTGCGCCCGTCACCCATGCTGCCTTGTCCGACAACAGGAAGAGGATGACCTCGGCGACGTCTTGTGGCGTCCCAACCCTGCCGATTGGGTGGAAGCTGTTGAATCCCTGTAAGGCGCCATGAACCTCGGCCTTGGGTATGAATCCCTCGTAAATCGGCGTTTCGACAACCGCCGGAGAAACGGCATTGACCCTGATTTGTTTGGATGCCAGCTCCATCGCAAGGTGCTGGGTCAGCGAATGCAAACCTGCTTTTGCCATCGAATACGCGGACGACGGCGTAGCCGCAATCGCCTGCTTGCCCCACATCGAGCCGATGTTCACAATGGCGCCGGGACGCTCGCTGGCCACGAGATTGGCCACGACTTTTTGTGTGATGAAGAAGAACGCTTTATTCAACGTCAAATATTGTTCGTAATCACTTTCCGTGTGCTCAAGAAACGCCTTCGGGAAGAACACCCCAGCCGCGTTGACCAGAAGATTGATGTCCTTGTGGTGTTCATCGATGGTATGCAGGAGTCGCTTCACATCTTCGGCTCGCGAGAGATCGGCAGTCAGGGCGGTCACGGTGCCCAACGACGACAGCGCCTTGCGGGCCTCTTCGGCCTTGTCTTCACGGTGACCGACGATGACGACGCTTCCGCCTTGCTCAAGAACCATGCGGGCAGTTTGCAGTCCCATCCCGCTAGTGCCGCCGATGACCAACAACTTCTTGCCATTAAATTCAGTACTCATAATAATCTCCTTAACTACCAACTAAATGGTAGGGTTGTGTTGCAAAAAAAGTGCCGACCTCAGGTCAACACGGTGGAAAGAAAAGTGTTTCCAACTTCGGCCGGTCCGCGTGACGACCGCATGCCACGGCCCACCATCATCGAGCCTTCCAACGCGCACAAGAATGCCTCTGCGAGAGCCTCTGGGGTGGAATTCGAGGTGATCAGCGCGGCACGCTGACCATCGGCAACGACAAGAGTCAACCAGTCGAGATTGACTTTAAAGAATCGCTCGACCTCGCTCACAACGGCGTCCGGCAGCGAGTCCGACTCGGCACCCAACATGCCGCAGACACAAAGGCGCCGGTCCTTGGCGAAGGTGCGTTCGAAAAGTGCCGCATACGCAGTTAGCCTGTCAGGCGCTTTCGCATGCTGCCCTTCGATGCTCAGCAACTCCTCACGAAACCGGTGCGTGTAGCGCTGTGCGACCACGGCCACGAGTTCACCCTTCTTGGGAAAGTGGTGGTGGATACTTGGTTTTTTGATGCCTACCAACTGGGCCACGTCGTCGTATGAGAAGCCGTTGTAGCCGTGCTGCTGTACCAACCCTTCAGCGGCATCGACCACCCGCTCGGCGGTCGGCGAGATTTCGGAGAAATGCTTCATGCAAGCGCCTCATTTGATTCGGCGACTGGCAGGTGGCCTGTCTTGACCAGGATGGTGCAGCCTGTATTGCTGAAGGGACGGTGAGCACTCAAATGCGGACTGCGCATCCATGTGCCGGTAGGGTAGCTTCCGAACTCATCCTCAAAGACGCCTTCCAACACATAGATTTCTTCACCGCCGTAGTGACGATGCGAATTGAATCGTGTCCCCGGGGCCCAGCGCACCAAAGCCGTATGTTGTGTGTCGAACTCAGAAAGTGGCATCACCGACAGACCCGGCACGAGGCCTGGAAACCAGGGGCCGTTACGGGTGTCGACCACGGTGCGTTGGCTGTCGGCTAGATCAAGATGGCGCAGCTTGACGAACAACGTGCAACCCGTCGCGGAGCTCGGTGCATGCGAAGAACCTGGTGGATTCTTGATGTAAGTCCCAGGCCCGAAGGTCCCGGATTCGTCGCTGAATTCGCCGTCCAGGACCAGAATCTCCTCGCCCAAGTCGTGCTTATGATTTTCAAAAGCGGAGCCCGGCGCGTATCGCACGATCGAGGTGGCACGCGCCACTTCGTCGCCATCACGCTCCAGTAACTGGCGTTGAATCCCGGTCGCTGGCGAATCGACCCACTGTAAGCTTGAAGGCTCGACGACAACACGCTGCGAAAGATCTGAATTGAGTTTCATGGCTTTATTTCATCTACCGACTACTTGGTAGGTAAGTTATAAGATCCCGATTTGTTTGTCAAATAGCTTTCGCCATTTTCTTTCATCCATTGAAAAAACAATGAATTGGTTACAAGAACTCGCGAAGCTTAGCGTACGATTTTTTCCGAATTCTCTATCGTCCCCAACAAGAACCGTTTATTCGACGCTGAACAGCGGCGCCCCCAGCCGGCCGACATCCACTTCGATGCCCAGCCCCGGCCCCGTCGGCGCGCTGCCGAAGCCGCCCTGCGAACGCGGCTGGTAGTGGGCCAGGTGGCCGTCGGTCCAGTCGTTGAAGAACGGTGTCATCAGCAGGCTTTCAGGGCGGGTGGTGGCTGCTACGTGGCTGGTGGCAGCGGTGATGATGTCGCCGCCCCACATGTCCTCCACCGACACCGCCATGTTCAGATCCTGCAGCAGGTCGCGGGCGCGCACCAGGTTGGTCAGGCCGCCGAGCTTGCCGAACTTGATGTTCACCGACACCGCGTTGGCCTCGTACTTGGCGCGGAACACTTCGTCGGCGCTGACGATGGATTCGTCCAGCACCAGCGGCAGGCTCGAGCCGCGGGCAGCGAGGATGCAGTCAATGGTGCTGCGGCACGGCTGCTCGACATACACCGGCAAGCCGGCCATGCCCTGGATCGCCAGCTTGGCGCTGGCCAGCGACCAGCCGCCGTTGGAGTCGGCGACGATCACCGTCGCGGTTGCGGTGGAATTCCACCAGCCCTTCCGACTCCAGGCGCTTGAGCGCCTCGCGCACCGGGATCTTGCTGACGTTGAACGACTTGGCCAGTTCGTCTTGGCGGATCGGTTCGTCTTCCGGCAACTCGCCCTTGATAATCGCGTCCCGCAGGTGCTTCAGGATGATCTCCGAGCTGGAAGGGGCAATGCCCAGGTTGGGGACGTTTTTCAAGAAAAGAGACACGGTGGTTTTTCTCCAGGGCGGACTTCGAATATTTTATACGAAATTTTTCAGCCCGCACCATAGCCCGATCCGCGCCTGCCCCGGTAGCCCGGAGCAGGTACAGGATATGTCAGGCCGCCGCCGTGCTCGCCCGGCCATTGACCAGGCGCGTGATGCCCAGCGGGTTGTCGCGCTTGAGAGCATCGGGCAGCGCGCTGTCCGGGAAGTTCTGGTAGCACACCGGGCGCAGCCAGCGCTCGATCGCCAGGCTGCCGACCGAAGTGCCGCGCGCATCCGAAGTGGCCGGGTAAGGCCCGCCGTGAACCATGCCGTCGGCCACCTCGACCCCGGTCGGGTAGCCGTTGACCAGCAGGCGCCCGGCCTTGTCCTCCAGCAGCGGGATCAGTTCGGCGAAGGCCTCCAGGTCTTCGTCATCGCCGATCAGGGTCACCGTCAGCTGACCTTGCATGGCCTCCAGGCCACGCAGCAGTGCGGCCTTGTCATCGAGGGCAATCAGCACCGATGCCGGGCCGAACACCTCTTCCTGAAGCACTTCATCGCCTTCAAGCAGCAGGCGCTGATCGGCGCCGAACAGGCGGGCCGGCGCCTGCCCGTCGGCCGCGCCCTCCGCCAGCAGGCGAATTCCGTCAGTGTCCTGCAGATGCTGCGAACCGCACTGGTAGCTGCGTAGGGTGCCGGCATTGAGCATGGTCTGCGCCGGCTTGCCTTGCAGGGCGCTGCCGAGCACCTCGCCGAAGGCGCTGAAGGCCGGCGAGCGCAGGCCGAGCACCAGCCCCGGATTGGTACAGAACTGGCCGCAGCCGAGCACGATCGAGTCCGCCAGTTGCCCGGCGATGACCACGCCACGCCGCTCGGCGGCACGGGGCAGGACGATCACCGGGTTGATGCTGGACATCTCGGCGAACACCGGGATCGGCTCCTTGCGCGCGGCGGCCATGTCGCACAGGGCACGGCCGCCCTTGAGCGAGCCGGTAAAGCCCACGGCCTTGATCCGCGGGTGCTTGACCAATTGCTCGCCGACCCCGCTCCCGTAGATCATGCTGAACACCCCCGCCGGCAGGCCGCAGCGCTCGACCGCCCGGGTGATGGCGCCAGCCACCAGTTCCGAGGTCGCCATATGCCCGCTATGGGCCTTGAACACCACCGGGCAACCGGCGGCGAAGGCCGAGGCGGTATCACCGCCCGCAGTGGAAAAGGCCAGGGGGAAGTTGCTCGCGCCAAACACCGCCACCGGGCCAATGCCGATCTTGTATTGGCGCAAATCCGGCCGCGGCAGCGGCAGGCGCTCCGGCAATGCGCTGTCGATCCGCGCGCCGAGGAAATCACCACGGCGCAGCACTTCGGCGAACAGGCGCAACTGGCCCGTGGTGCGCTTCTGCTCACCCTGGATCCGGGCACTCGGCAGTGCGGTTTCGCGGCAGACGATGGCCACGAAATCCTCACCCAGGGCATCGATCTCGGCGGCCACGGCGTCGAGGAAATCGGCTCGCTGCCCGGGGCTGGTGCTGCGGAATCGAGCCGCCGCCGCAGCGGCGGCATCGCACGCCTGGTCCACTTCCTCCGCGCTGGCTTGCCAGAAGGTCCAGGGCAGTGCCTCGCCGGTGCTGGCATCGACACTGCGATGGGGGGTGGTGCCGTTGGCGCAACGCGCACCGGCGATGAAGTTCTTGCCTGATATAGCCGTCATCACATGTTCTCCAGGCGCTACCGATGCAGTAGCGCGTTCAGTTCGTCCAGCAGTTCATCGTTGATCTCGACGCCCTGCGCCAGGCTGCGCCGACGCGCCTCGTAGCGCCGGGCGGAAGGCAGGCGGGCACCCTGCTGCTCGATGCTGTCGAACAGGGTTTCCGCGCTGTGCAGGTAATGCTCGTAGCGCTCGCCAAGAAAGCGCCTGGGGTCGAAGGCCAGGATCAGCTCGCCATGGAACGGCGAGGCTCCCGCACCAGCGTCGTGGGCCAGCGACTGGGCGCTGGTCAGGTCGCCGATCAGCGGCCCCGCCAGCAGTTCGATCATCGCCGCCAGGGCCGAGCCCTTGTGCCCGCCGAAGGTGAGCATGGCGCCCTGCAGCACGGCCTCGGCCGACGTGGTCGGCTCGCCGTCGGCAGATACGCCCCAGCCCAGCGGCACCGGTTTGCCGGCACGCCGGTGCAACTCGATATCGCCACGGGCAATGGCGCTGGTGGCCATGTCGAAGACAAACGGATCCTTGCCCGGGCGCGGCCAGCCGAAGGCGATCGGATTGGTCCCGAACACCGGCCCGCGCCCGCCCGCCGGAGCGACCCAGGCATGGCTCGGGTTGCAGGCCAGGGTCACCAGGCCGAGGTCGGTCAGGGTCTCGATCTCGACCCACAGCGCCGAGAAGTGCACGCAGCGGTTGATCACCAGGGCCGCCACGCCGTTGTCCACCGCCTTGCGCCGCAGCAGCGGTACACCGCGGTCGAAAGCCAGCTGGGAAAAGCCACCGGCGGCATCCACCCGCACACTGCCCGGCGCATGGTCATGCACCTGCGGCTCGGCGCGCGGGTCGACCTTGCCGGCCTTCAGCGTGGCGATGCACACCAGCAGGCGGTAGACGCCGTGGGAAGCGCACTCATCCCGTTGTCCGCAGACCATGGTCCGCGCCACGGCAAGCGCCTGTTCGCGACTGAAACCGTGCAGTTCGAGCACCGCGCGGGCGAGGCTGTCCACCTCGCTCAAAGCAAGACGCGCCAAAAGTCGTTTCTCCATCAGGATGTCCGGCGGCGAACGGGTCGCCGCCGGACCGGGGCAGGGTCAGTGGGGCATGCCGGCAGGCAGTCCGGGTTTGTCCAGGGCCGGCGCCAGCGCTTCGCGCCAGGCCGACACTTCCATCGGCGCAGCGACCTGGCCGAGGATGTGGTCGGACAGTTTTTCCGCCAGCATGATGGTCGGGGCGTTGGTGTTGCCGGTGGTCAGCGCCGGGAACACCGAGGCGTCGACGATGCGCAGCCGGTCGATGCCATGGACGCGGCCGTCATGGTCGACCACCGCCATCTCGTCCACCCCCATGCGGCAGGTGGAACAGGCGTGGAAAGTGGTGCCGGCGTTGTCGCGGATCCAGGCTTCCAGCTCGGCATCGCTCTGCAGGTGCTTGCCGGGGCTGAGCTCCTCGCCGCGCAGTTCGTCCCAGGAGCGCTGGGCGATCATTTCCCGGGTCTTGCGCAGGCCTTCGCGCAGTTGCTCCAGGTCGCCCGGCGCGGTGAGGAAGTTCAGGCGGATCAGCGGATCGGCCTTGGGATCCTTCGAGGCCAGGGTGACGCTGCCACGACTGGCCGGGCGCATGACGCTGGTGAAGTACTGGAAGCCCGGGGTGATGCGCGCCTTGCCGCGGTAGAACTCGCCCACCATGGGGAGAAATTCGTGCTCCAGGTTGGCGTACTCGACCTGGTCGTTGCCACGGAAGAACGCCCCCACCTCGAAGTAGTTGGACGCCCCCAGGCCACTGCGCGCGGCCATCCAGCGCGCCCCGACGAACAGCCGCCCGAGCGGCGACAGCGCGCGGGTCGGCGACACACCCTGCTTGGGCGTCGAATACTGGATCGCCACGGCCACGTGGTCCTGCAGGTTCTTGCCGACCCCGGGCAAGTGGTGGCGCAGCTCGATGCCGAGGGCCTTGAGCTCGTCCTGATCACCGATGCCGGCGAGCAGCAGCAACTGCGGCGAACCGAAGGCACCGGCACTGAGGATCACTTCCTTGGCGGCATGGCTGATCTGCTCGACGCCATCGATCTCGTACTTCACCCCGACCGCGGCCTTGCCGGAGAACACCAGGCCGGTGACGAAGGCGCGGCTTTTCACCACCAGGTTGTCGCGCCCGGCGGCCGAGTCCAGGTAGCCACGCGCGGTGCTCCAGCGCTCGCCCTTGTAGGTCGAGGCCTGGGCCACGTTGACTCCTTCCTGGCGCTCGCCGTTCTGGTCCGGGTTCAGGCGCAGGCCGTAGTCCTGGCCGGCGCCGAGGAAGGCCTGGTACAGCGGGTTGTCGGCCTTGCAGCGGTGCACGTGTAGCGGCCCGGAACCACCACGGAAGTTGTCCGTGCCACCGTCGAAGGTCTCCATCTTCTTGAAGTACGGCAGGCAGTGGCTGTACGACCAGTCGGGCAGCGCGGCCGCCGCCCAGCCGTCGAAGTCCAGCGGGTTGCCGCGGACGAAGACCATGCCGTTGATCGACGACGAACCGCCAAGCACCCGGCCACGGTGCTGGTCGCTGCGGTTGCCGTTCAGGCCCGGCTCGGGCTCGCTCTTGAAGCCCCAGTTGAAACGCTTGCTTTCCAGGGGCAGGCCCAGGGCGGCGGGCATCTTCAGGATCACGCTATCGTGGCGCGGCCCGGCCTCCAGCAGCAGGACCCGGGTGGTGCGTTCGGCGCTGAGGCGGTTGGCCACCACGCACCCCGCCGACCCGGCACCGACCACGATGTAATCGAACTCGTTCTTGCTCATTTGCCGCGCCTCATTATTTCAGTTGGATCCAGATCGTCTTCACTTCGGAATACTGGTCATGGGCCAGGAACGACTTTTCGCGACCGCCGAAGCCGGACTGCTTGAAGCCACCGAACGGCACCGACTGGTCGCCTTCGGAGAAGCAGTTGACCGACACGGTGCCGGCACGGATGGCGCGGGACACCTTGTGCGCGGTGTGCAGGTTGTTGGTGTAGAGCGATGCGGCCAGGCCATAGGGGGTGTCGTTGGCAATGGCGATGGCCTCCTCGACGCTGGAGAAGGTGATCACCGAAAGCACCGGGCCGAAGATCTCTTCGCGGGCGATGGTCATCTGGTTGCTGACGTCGTCGAAGATGGTCGGCTCGATGTAGTAGCCGCCGGTCTCCTGGCGAATGCGCTGACCGCCGAGGATGATCCGCCCACCCTCCTCCACGCCCGCCTTGATGTAGCCGAGGATGTTGTTCATGTGCTTCTCGTCGATCAGCGCACCGATGCGCGTGCCTTCGACCAGCGGATCGCCGACGGTCCAGGTCTTGAAGTGCTCGACCAGCGCTTCCAGCAGCCGGCCCTTGACCTTCTCATGGACCAGCAGGCGCGAACCGGCGCTGCAGTTTTCGCCCTGGCTGAAGAGAATGCCGATGGCCAGTTGCTCGACGATCGGCTGCAGGTCATCGACATCGTCCATGACGATGGCCGGGCTCTTGCCGCCCAGTTCGAGGATGACCTTCTTCAGGTTGGACTCGGCGGCGTACTTGAGGAAGTAGCGGCCGACTTCGGTGGAGCCGGTGAAGCTCAGGCAATCCACGTCCGGGTGGCGACCGAGGGCCTGGCCGACGGTCTCGCCGAAACCGGTGACGATGTTGAATACGCCGGCCGGGATCCCGGCCTCGGCCACCAGTTCGGCGAAGCGCAGGGCGCTGAGGGTGGTCTGCTCGGCGGGCTTGACGATCAGCGAGTTGCCGCCGGCCAGGGCCGGGGCGGTTTTCATCGCCAGGATGACCAGCGGGAAGTTCCACGGGATCACCGCGCCGACCACGCCGACCGGCTCACGCACCACCAGCGAAACCAGGTCGCCGGGCGTCGGCGAGCTCTGGTCGTAGAGCTTGTCGATGGCCTCGGCGTGCCAGCGCAGGGTCTCGATGGCGTCCGGCAGGTCAGCGGCCAGGGCGTCGTCTACCGGCTTGCCGTTGTCCAGGCTTTCGATCAGGGCCAGCTCTTGGGCGTGCTGCTCGACCAGGTCGGCCAGGCGCAACAGCGCACGCTTGCGCTCCTTCGGCGCCAGGCCGGCCCAGCGCCGGTCCTCGAACGCCGCCTTGGCGGCCGCTACCGCCACCTCGACATCCGCCGCGTCGCACTCGGCGATGCGGGTGAGGACTTCACCGTTGGCCGGGTTGACGGTAGTGAAGGTCTTTCCGTCCAGGGCATCGACGAAGCGTCCATCGATAAAGGCCCTGGTCTGGAAGCGCTGGGCCTTGGCCCGCTCGGCGAAGTTGGGGCGAAGAGTGTTGGTCATGCTGTTTCCTCATTGCTGGATAGGTGACTGCCGCACGGGCATGGCTGGACCGGGTTACTCGCAGAGCACCGACTTGATCCGTTCGTACTTGGCTGGATGGCATCGCTTGACGTAGAAGCCGTAGGCCCAGCCGGCGGCGAACACGATGAACACAAGCGCCGCCAGCAGGTTAGCCCAGGTGCCGCTGAGGCCCAGGAGCAGCTCCACGCTGCTGAGCGCGTAGTAAAGGAAGACGCACAGGCCGGCGACGGCGATCAGCGGGGCCAGGAAGGCATTCCAGAAGCGCTGGTCGCAGCGGGTGCGGCGGAAGAACACGAAGATGGCGATGCTAGCGATGGTCTGCGCCAGGACGAGGCCGATCGCGCCCATGCCGGTCATGCTGGCGTACAGCACGTTGTACGGGTCCAGGCCCATCACCGCGAAGAAGCCGACGCAGATCACGGCACTGACGGTCTGCACGATCGAGGCGACGTAGGGGGTCTGCGCCTTGCGTCCGGTGTAGCCGAGCGGCGACCAGACCAGATGCTGGCGGCCCAGGGAGTACAGGTAGCGGGCGATGTTGTTGTGGATGGTCACCATGGCCGCGAAGATCGCCGTGACGATGAAGATATTGAAGAAGCTGGTGGCCCAGCCGCCCAGGACCATGTCGCTGACCCGGAACACCAGGTTGCCCGACTCCTTGGTGGCGATCTCCACGGCGTGATCGGTGCCCAGGGTGCAGATGATCAGCCAGGTGACGCCGCTGTAGATGGCGGCCATGAAGAACACCGAAAAGTAGGTGGCGCGGGGAATGGTGCGTTTCGGGTCGCGGGCTTCCTCGCTGTAGATCGCGCTGCCCTCGATGCCGCTGAAGGTGACGCAGGCGAACATCAGGGCCACGCCCAGGCCGGGGCTGAGCAACGCCGACGGTGCGAAGGGCGCCAGGCTGAACGAGGTTTCGGCTGGGCTGTTCAGCAGCATGCCGCCGGCCAGGACGAACAGCAGCAGGCATTCGAAGCTCATCAGGAAGCCCAGCACCCGCGCGCCGGAATGCACGCCACTGACGCCGAGGTACAGGCAGGCGGCCGCCGCCACCGCTGCGCACAGCCACCAGGGCACGGCCACGCCGGTGGCCTGGAGGATCAGCTCGGCCGCATAGAAGCCAAAGCCGCCATAGAGGCCGACCTGGATCGCCGTATAGGAAAAGATGGTCAGGGCCGCCGTGCCCAGGCCGGTCAACTGGCCCATGCCCAGGGTCACGTAGGCATAGAGCGCACCGGCATTGCTGACATGCCGGGCCATGGCCACGTAGCCCACGGCGAACAGCATCAGGATCGACGCAGCAAGAATGAAGGCCGCCGGCGAACCGACGCCGCTGCCGATGCTGAGCATGATCGGCACGACGGCGACCACGCTGGTCATCGGCGAGGCCGCCGCGATGATGAAGCAGGCGATGGACGTAACGCCGAGGGTGTTGCGTTTCAGACCGTGGTTGCTACCGCCGCCGAGCGCTGGGGCATCGGCGGAGCGCACCTCGGGTTGCTGGGTATGATTCATCGTTTCAGCTTCCTGTAGTTATTTTTGGCAGCTAAACAAAGGGGAAGGCCCATTATTTTATATTGTATACGATTGTTTCCAATCTCGTGAAAGAAGGTCGACCTCACCAGACTGCAGCGCCGTGAAGCGTTCCTTGGTGGTTAACTGCGTGTACTTGACCTTGGTTGCATCACCAAAGAGGGCTGCAGCAACAGCCCTGCAAACATCTACATCGAATCCGTGAAAATTACCCTTGGGGTCGGTATAAGAGAAGCCTGGCAGGCCATCACTGATACCACATTGAACAAATCCCTTCTTCTTGACATTGTCGAGCGTCGTACCGGCCATGGCACCCATTGACATCATCGAACTCAGCGTCAGTGCTGCGACTGTCAGGCCAACTTTGAAGATCTTGTTTTCATTTTTCATGTTATTGCTCTCATGGATTGCAGCACAGACATTCCGCCCAAGCGATGACGCTCTAGCAGGTACTCAACCAACTCTCAGAGGCAGAAAACATCAGACAGGCCACTACGGCCCAGAGAAACAATCAGAAGATTTTTTAAGTGGCATAGGCTGCCCTCTTTTTATTTTTAAAAAGCCCCGTTTCCGGGGCGAAATATGAAGCACCGTCAGACCTACCGAATTACTGAATGTCAGGATCAGCAATTGAGTGTGCCCAACCGAGAGTCTCCTCCCGGTTGAGATCAACCTAGCGCCTATAGAAAAAGAGAAAAAGCGAATAATTTTACAATATTACGTAAGCTAAGCTTACGAATGCGGCTACACGCCACTATGATGTTGATTTTTAGGGGGGTCACCGAATCTCAGCCGCGTGTTGCTCTAGGCATTGTACGAACACCTGAAGCGCCGGGCTCCTCTTCTCACCCTTGCGAAATGCAATGGATATGCGGCGCCGAATCTCTGGTTCCAGTCGACAAATTCGTGTGCCCTGTAAATCTTTACGAGCCCTAAGTCCAGGGAGTATGGCAATCGCGCACCCCTCGCTAACTAACGCTCTGGTAACCTCGAATCCCTTGCAACGCGCGATGATGTTGGGCGTGTACCCTGATTTCTGGCAAGCATCGGTCAACATCCTGGTGTAAGTGGAGGAGGCTGTATCCATCACCCAGTTTTCATGCTCAAGATCCTGCCACGTGACAGTCTCCATCACTGCTAAGCGATGATCAGGCGACATCATCACGTTGAACACGTCTTCGATGAGTGGTGTGATTTCGATACTGGGGTCAAGCAGGCCGGGTGGTACGTTCAAGTCATCGATCAGCGCAATATCTGTCTGCCAACTGCGCAGAGCATTCATCCCTTCCTCAGGCTCCATTTCCTCAAACAGCACCTCCAGGCGAGGATGAGTGGCATGGAGTGTTTGAATTGTCTTGGGCATCAACGCTGCTGCAACTGAGGGAAATGCAGCAATCCTCAGGTCTCCAGCCACGACCTTTTTCAACTCGGCCATATCGGCCCTAGCGGATTCGAGCTCTTCAAAGATCCTATTGGCTCGCTCAACGAGCTTTCTGCCAGCGATGGTCAGATCTACGCCTCTCCCGCGCCGTTCTACCAGATCGATCCCCACCTCCTGCTCCAACAGCGAAATCTGCTGGGAGACAGCGGATGGCGATACGTGCATCGCTTCAGCAACGGCTGCCATGGTCTTACGTACCGCAAGCTCTCTCAAGGCACGCAACTTACTGATATCCATCAAGTTTCCCCTAAAAAGCGACATCTCAGAAAATCATTAAGTATTGCTTACGTATTATTGAAATATTATTCGCTTTTTTTGATCTGGGACAGGGTATAGGTTTGAAAAAAACCCCAACAAAGGTAACGCCGTAATGACCCACTCCTACTTCAACGACAATCTTGCTGAGCGCGACCCGCTGATCTTCAAAGCTCTCCAAGACGAGAAAAAACGTCAGCAAGGCCAGATCGAACTGATCGCCTCTGAGAACTCGGTGAGCTTCGCCTCTCTGGAGGCCATCGGTTCGGTCATCACCAACAAGACCGTTGAAGGCTACCCAGGCAAGCGTTTCCACGGCGGCGCTGATTTCGCCGACGTTGTCGAGCAAGCTGCCATTGACCGCGCAAAAGAACTTTTCGGCTGCGGCTTCGTGAACGTGCAACCACACTCCGGCACCCAGGCCAACCAAGCTGTGTTCTTTGCACTTCTGCAACCAGGCGACACAGTATTGAGCCTGGATCTGGCTTCGGGTGGGCACCTGAGCCACGGCGCAAAGCCGAACCAGTCGGGCCGTTGGTTCAGCATCGTTTCGTATGGCGTAGATCGCGAAACTGGCCGAATCGACTACGACAACGTCGAAGCTCTGGCCTTGGAGCACAAGCCGAAGCTCATCATCTCGGGTGGCTCGTCTTACCCACGTGAAATCGACTTCCCGCGTATGCGAGAGATTGCCGATAAGGTTGGCGCAACTTACCTGGTGGACATGGCCCACTTTGCCGGACTTGTCGCTGCTGGAGTGCACCCTTCGCCGATTCCACACGCAGACATCGTGACCTGCACCACCACCAAGACCCTCCGTGGTGCTCGCGGCGGCTTGGTCATGACCAACCGCGAAGACCTCTTCAAGAAGCTTCAACCGGCTGTTTTCCCAGGCGTACAAGGCAGCGCACACCTGGCAACCATCGCCGGTAAAGCAGTGTGCCTCGGTGAAGCTCTGACCGATGAATTCAAGACCTATGGTGCAAACGTCAAAGCGAACGCTCGCCTGCTTGCAGAAGTTCTGCAGAAGCGTGGTGTACGCATCGTCAGTGGCGGCACTGATACTCATGTTGTTCTGGTAGATGTTTCGTCCAAGGATCTGACCGGTCAGCAGTCGCAGGACGCGTTGTCGGAAATCAACATCACCTCGAACAAAAACCCGATTCCGTTCGACAGCGCCAAGCCATCAGAGTGGAAAGGCCTGCGCCTGGGTTCGTCAGCGGGTACTACTCGAGGTTTTGGTGCCAAAGAGTTCGAAGTCATCGGCAACCTGATCGCAGATATCTTCGATGCACAAGTTGCTGACGAAACTACCCGTGCCGCCGTCATCGCGAAGAGCCGCGCAGTAGTTGCCAAACTGGTTGCCGACTTCCCAATCTATGCCTAAGGGGTACATGGCGGATGCCTAGACCATCCGCCTCACTCCACGCTGTAGGAAAATAAAAATGAGCGTTCAACTTCCCAATGATCCAGCGCGTGACGATGTCCTGGCTGGCCGACCTGCGCTTTGGCTAAACCCGAACCTGAAAGCCAACGGCATTGCTGACCAATCGCTGCCGATCCGGGCTGCTCAAGTTAAAGAGGCCGAAGAAAACTGGCAGCTGCTGGCGCCAGTGCTGGAGACGTGCTTCCCCGAACTCAAGGCATCGAAGGGCCGGATCCAGTCCAAGCTGATCGAAGCCGAAGATCTGCGTGGTGCTCTCGGGTATGGCACTTCGGAATACGGTCGTGTCTTCGTCAAGGCAGACGGGGACTTGCCCGTCGCGGGTTCGATCAAAGCACGTGGTGGCGTTTATGAAGTCTTTATGCACGCCAAGAAGATGGCTGAAAAGCGCGGCATCCTGACTCCTGGTGGCGATATTACCGTCCTGGTGGGAGAGCAGGCCCGCGCTCTTTTTGCCCAGCACACCATTGCCGTGGGCAGCACAGGTAATCTGGGGCTGAGCGTTGGTATTGCCGCTCGCGCTCTGGGCTTCCGAGCAGTGGTGCACATGTCGTCGGACGCCAAACAATGGAAAGTTGATCGGCTCACACGCCTGGGCGTGGAGGTCGTGCAGCACAAGGCCGACTATACCACTGCAGTCGAACACGCTCGCATTGATGCAGAGGGCGATCCAAGCATCTACTTCGTGGATGATGAGCGCTCGGAAATGCTGTTCTTCGGTTACAGCGCTGCTGCCAGCGAGCTGGCAGTGCAGCTCAAAGAGCAGGGGGTCACCATCGATGAAGACCATCCATTGTTCATCTACCTGCCATGCGGTATTGGCGGTGCACCCGGTGGCGCGGCATACGGACTGAAAGCTATTTTCGGCGATGCCGCTCACGCTTTCTTTGTTGAGCCGGTTCAGTCTCCATGTGCCATGGTTCACATGATGAGCGGTTCTAAAGAGCTGATTTCGGTGTATGACGTTGGCCTGACTAACCGAACTGAAGCAGACGGTATGGCGGTTGCCCGTATGTCGGAGTTCGTAGCGGATGTCATGAAGCCAATGCTGTCCGGCGTTTTCACTGTCGACGACGACGACTTGTTCCGCTGGCTCTGGAAGGCGCAAACCACTCAAGCAATTCGCCTTGAGCCATCAGCTACTGCAGGCTTTGCCGGCCCAGAGTTCATCGTGAACAGCAATCAAGGTCGTGCTTATCAAGAAGCTCACGGACTGAGCAATAAACTCGCTCAGGCAACACACGTCATTTGGACAACTGGTGGCGCTTTCGTTCCTGAAGAGCAATTCAAGGAATTCATGGCGCGCGGAGCTTTACTGGTCAAATAAGACCAGAGCTCTAAAGGGGGTGGCAAACAACACCCCCACTCCTCAAATTTGCGCCAATGAAAACCAATCACGCCAGTCAATGACGTTGAGGTGTTAGTTTCATGAACAATCAATTCTTGGCCGACCGTATCGACGGGAAAGGCTTTGCAGCCAATCTCGTGGACAAACTTACGGAAGAAGTAACCGAGATTAAAGAGCAAACAGGACTCATTCCTGGCCTGGCTGTTGTACTTGTTGGCGAGGATCCAGCAAGTGGCGTTTATGTAAGTGCCAAACACCGCCAGACATTGGCCATCGGTATGCAGTCGTTCGTTCATAGGCTGCCCGCTGATACAACCCAAGCTGAGCTAATGGGTCTCTTGGACGAGCTGAATGCCGCTCCGGAAGTTAATGGCATTCTCGTGCAACTACCTCTTCCTGCACACCTTGATACCAACGCGGTTATCAATGCCATTGATGCAGACAAAGATGTGGATGGTTTTCACATCCTGAACGCTGGCCGTTTGGCCACAGGCCAAGACGCCTTGGTTCCCTGCACCCCGCTGGGCTGCTTGATGATGCTGAAAGACCGTTTGGGCAGCTTGGCCGGAATGAATGCTGTAGTTGTCGGCAAATCAAACATTGTTGGTAAGCCAATGGCCCAGCTGCTGATGGCCGAGAACTGCACCGTGACCGTCGCGCACTCCAAAACGCGAGATGTCCCTGCGTTGTGCCGAACTGCCGACATTTTGGTGGTAGCGGTAGGGCGGCCTGAGATGGTGAAAGGCGATTGGATCAAGCCAGGCGCTGTCGTTATCGACGTAGGTATCAACCGCATTGAACGTGATGGCCGGTCGCGCATCGTCGGCGATGTTGCATATGACGAAGCAGGGCATGCATCGGCGATTACACCAGTACCAGGCGGTGTTGGCCCGATGACCATTGCGTGCCTGCTGGCCAACACTGTGACCGCGTTCAAGCGTCAGCACAAAATCGTAACCAAAAAAGAAGCTGTTGCTGTTTAAGGTGATCCCAAATGACCAAGACTAAAAATAATTATGTACTGCGAGTAACTTGCCCTTCGATCCGTGGCGTCACAGCTGACATCACCAGCTTCTTGTCTTCTCGCGGCTGCAACATCCGCGACAGCGCACAGTTCGACGATGAGAGCACCAACCACTACTTCATGCGTATTACCTTCCGTTCGGAAGAAGGCCAGTCGCTTGAAGATCTGAGAAAAGAGTTCCAACCCCTTGTTGATAAATACAAGATGGAGTTCGAATTCTTCGATGAGCGCGCCAAGCGCAAAGTCATTCTGATGGTTTCCCGTTTCGGCCATTGCCTGAACGACCTGCTGTATCGCTGGGGCATCGGCGCCCTGCCAATCGATATTGTCGGTGTGATCTCCAACCACCTGGATTTCCAAAAGGTGGTCGAAGGGCATGGTATTCCCTACCACCATATTAAGGTGACCAAGGAGAACAAGGCTGAAGCTGAAGCAGCACAGATGCGCATCGTCCGCGAGGCGGGTGCAGAGCTGATCGTACTCGCCCGTTACATGCAGATTCTGTCTGACGAAATGTGCCAGCAGATGTCGGGGCGGATCATCAACATCCATCACTCGTTCCTCCCGTCGTTCAAAGGCGGCAGCCCCTACAAGCAAGCCTTCGAGCGAGGCGTGAAGTTGATCGGTGCAACCTCTCACTTCGTCACCGCCGACCTGGATGAAGGCCCCATCATCGAGCAAGACATTGTTCGAATCACCCATGCGCAAAGCCCAGAAGACTATGTCTCCTTGGGTCGAGACGTAGAAAGCCAGGTGCTGGCACGGGCCATTCATGCCTACGTGCACGGGCGTGTGTTCATGAACGAGAACAAGACGATTGTGTTCCCGCCGTCGCCTGATTCGTACTCCTCTGAGTCTATCGGTTGAGATGAGCGCGTCCCGCGCTCGTTTCGCCATAGTACCTAAGTGTTTGATCAAAAATTGGTGTAGGTGACTTGTACCCTCTTGGACGTCAACCCAAGGGGGTATTCCTACTCGTAAAAATTGAAATTGCAAGTTGAAGTAAGCCATGCCTAATCAATAAAGCTTCGGCACTTTACCTATCTCATTTATAGCTGCCCAAATAAAGAAAACAAGGTGCGGGGCATAGAAATGCAAGATACAACTTGGCTGTTAGGAGTTCTGTTTTCCTCCATTGCACTGATCATCTTCTTGATCATGAAAGTACGACTTCACGCTTTCTTGGCGTTGATAATCGCGTGCTTTGTCGTCGGCTTCGGCTCCGGCATGCCGGCAACTCAAATCGTCAAATCACTGGAGTCGGGAATAGGCGGAACCCTTGGGTTCCTGATCGCCATCATCGGGCTCGGCGGCATCTTGGGCAAAATGCTTGAGGAGTCAGGCGGGGCCGAGCGGCTGGCCAAGACTCTTCTCGACAACTTGGGATCAACACGGGCCCACTGGGTCATGGCTATCGTCGGCGCTATCGCTGGCATTCCTGTGTTCTTCGAGGTTGGATTCGTACTTCTCATACCTTTGGTGTATGTGGTGGCCCGCGAAACCAAGATCAACTTGATGTTTCTTGGGATCCCACTGGCCATCTCTCTGATGACCATCCACTGCATCCTCCCCCCCCACCCGGCTGCCATGGCCATCACTGGTATGCTACATGCCGATGTAGGTACCGTGATTCTTTACGGCCTTATGGTCGGCATTCCGACCATGATCATTGCCGGGCCCATCTGGGTGAGTCTGTTCTGCGGAAAAGCAGCGAGCGAAAAGCAGCAAAGCTTCTTGGAGTCGCACGGAAAGCACTTGCCTGCTGAACGGGCACTCCCAGGCATCGGCATTACGCTGATGACCATCGCCTTGCCACTGATCCTGATGGTCTTCAAAACCGCTGCTGCTGGCCTACCGGCTGACTCTCTGGTACAGCATGTCGCGCAGTTTGTGGGCAACCCACTGACCGCCCTGATGATCTCCGTCGCCTTTGCCTACTGGTCTCTTGGCTTGCGCCAAGGCCGCACCATGCAGCAACTGCTAGAGATTACCCAACGCGGTTTCCCAGCGCTTGCAAACATCATCTTCGTGATCGGCGCCGGCGGGGCTTTCAACGCCGTCCTTATCGAGAGCGGCGTTGGTAAAGCGATTTCGAACATGCTGGCCGGCACTGATATCAACCTGATCATCCTGGCATGGTTCATCGCATGGCTGATGCACTTCGCCGTGGGCTCGGCAACTGTGGCCATGGTAAGCGCTGCGAGCATGATCAACCCAATGCTGGCCGCTGACCCTCACCTGAAACCGGAAATCTTGGTCGTCGCTATTGGCGCCGGCTCCATAGGCTGGGCACACGTCACCGACTCGGCATTCTGGGTCGTGAAGGAGTATTTGAATGTCTCGCTGTCGGAGGCACTCAAGAAGTTTACCGGAGGAACCGTTGTTGCCTCCCTCGTTGCACTCCTGGCCACCCTGATACTGAATTACTTCCTAGGTTGACTTTAGCCATTTGCCATTGACGGCCTCCTTTCCCAACCTATTTGACGCCAAGCGGAATGGACGTCAAATAGGTAAGCACCTGGTGAATTGAAACTATGCCAACACATTATGTTTATCTCGGCCTTGGCAGCAATGTAGAGCGGGAAATCCACATTGATATGGCCCTGTCGATGCTTGAAGAACACATCGACCCTCTGCGCCGTTCGCCTATCTATGAAAGCGCCTCGATAGACCCTCGACAATCCCCGTTTTACAACCTGGTCGTAGGGGGCAGTACCGACCTCAGCCTGGCCGAACTCAACGCGTGGATCAAAGACATCGAACTCCTTCATGGGCGAACCAGCAGCACTCAACGCTTCATTCCCCTTGATATCGATATCTTGCTGTTTGATGACCTCGCGGGCCTCCATGAGGGGATAGAGCTCCCCAGAGCAGAAATTCTCGACCGGGCGTTCGTGCTCTATCCGTTGCAGCAACTGGCCCCACACCTCAAGCACCCAGGCCTCGGCATTTCATTCGCCGAGTTGTGGCGTCAGTTGCAGCCAGGGCCTCAGCTGTCATCTGTACGTTATCCCTTCGGTGTCAGCTCGTTTGCTCTTACAGTGCAAGCCGGGAGATTTCCGCTACCGGGTGATCCCTGCCAGCTCGCAGCGATATAGCCCGATCAACGATCCACACGTCTTGAACTCGCTGGAGCCTTGTATGCAGCCTTTTCACGTGCATCCTCTCCCTTACTTGGCAGACCCCACCGTCTTTTTCGCAGTTATCCGTAATGCCCCTGGGGCTGTTCTCTTTGACTCTGGTCGCCCAACGTCCCAACGAGGCCGCTACGATCTGATGAGCGCCTGGCCGATCAGAAGCTTTCAACCGTATGAAGGTGAGTCTTCAGCAGCATTCGCAGAGCGTTTACGGGCTGCGCTCAAGAGCCTCGGGCATAGGCGCCCAGATGAAGAGTTGCCATTCACGGGCGGCCTCATGGGGTATCTCAGCTATGACTTTGGCCGAGCAGTGATTGGTCTCAAGCCGTCGGAGAGGGTGCAGATCCCAACTGCCCTTATCGGTCTATACACCTGGGCCCTAGTATCAGACCATCAAACGCGCCAATCACGACTGATCTTCAATCCGGCTGTAAATAACCAGGAACGCAAAAGCATCATTTCGCTGTTTCAATCGGGCACGACAAGGAAAACAGACGAGCCTTTCACATTGGGCGCCAAGTTTACTCCGACCGTTACCTACAACGCTTACGAAAATGCCATCTCCAGCATCCATGACTACATCGCAGCGGGTGACTGCTACCAAGTGAATTTCACACAGAAGTTCTTTACCAGCTATTCGGGCAATCCATGGCGCGCCTATGAAATCCTCCGAAACCATTGCGCAACCCCTTTCGGTGGCTACATCAACCTGGGTCAGCATGACGCCATAATGAGTTTTTCACCCGAGCGCTTCATTCAGAGCATCAATGGGCGGGTTGAAACTCGACCTATCAAGGGCACGATGCCTAGGGGCCGGACAAGCGCTGAAGACCAACACTACGCAGAAAAACTGGCAGCCAGCGAAAAAGATAGGTCTGAAAACCTGATGATCGTTGACCTGCTTCGTAACGACATCGGGAAGAACTGCAGATCCGGCTCAGTCAGCGTCCCTGAGCTGTTCAGCATCGAGTCATACCCAAACGTTCATCACCTGGTCAGCACTATCCAGGGCGAGCTAGCCGAGGGCAGAGATCCGATAAACCTGCTGTTCGATGCGTTCCCCGGTGGATCGATCACGGGTGCACCGAAGAAGCGCGCCATGCAAATCATCGATGAGCTGGAAGCGACTGAGCGCAGCATCTACTGCGGCTCTATGTTCTATCTCGACACAGCCGGCCATATGGACAGCTCGATCACCATCCGGACACTGCTCGCCAACAGTGGGACGATCAGTTGCTGGGGTGGTGGAGGGATAGTGGCCGAGTCGACCGCCCAGGGTGAGTATCTAGAGTCCGTGACGAAGATCCGAAACCTCCTGAAGTGCCTGGAGAGCTACTTTCTACCGTAATCAACCTAGTTCACGACATCAGCAACAGATTCAGTGAACAGGGTGCACTCCGGCAACGTGACGCCCTTCTTGACGATCACGCCTCCACACAACACTGACTGAGCGTGAACAGTGACGCCCCGCTTCAACACCGGGCTTTTGCATGCCCCTACAGGGCTGCGAAGGACGCTAACCGCATTCCAAAGCGTGACATCGTCTTCGATCACCACACCGTCATCAATCACCAAGCCTTGGCCATGGCGGACAACTACACCTTTGCCGATCTCCGCGCCAGGATGAATATCGATTCCCCACACCTGAGCAGCCCAGTTCTTCAACATCATGGCGTTGTGGTGTTCGAGATTGAGCCAGAGCATATGACTGATGCGATAGAGCTGCAGAGCCTGGAAGCCTGCACAGGAGGACAGCGCGACATAGTGATCGACACAGGACGGATCATCTTTTACGAAACGCTCGAGATCAGCTGCAGACTGCACAGCGATTGCCGGCTCAGAGCGGAGCAGCGCCGTCAGCCAGGCCTGCAGCTTGTCTCCGCCCAGGTGCCTCAAGCTGAACCCGAGATTGGCGCCCAGAGCTGCCTCGAAGCAGTCATGTTCGAGAACGCGGTACTCCACATTCCATCGCATAACGGGGTTCCAGCCCGCAAACTGCTCAGCTTGTTGCCTGAGCGAACGCCATACCTTGCTCATGTGGCCTCATGAATTTCAGAATCAAGGAGATGATGAGTTAATGTGGCACGTAGTTCCACAACAGTATAGCTTAAGTTTCCTTAAGCATTAGGTAAGAATAGCTTACCAAAAGGAGGAACCTACCCAAGCCTTACGCTGATGAGTAATTTTGAAGCATTAAGGATGTGAGGTGCCGCAGCGCATCATAATCTTCTAAGGACTATCAAATTTGAGAACTTCCCCGGCACTCTCATTAATACTGCCTATTATCCACAAAGTGCTGTCCAATAGCTGGGCATAAAAAACCGCCACAAAAGGCGGTTTTTCAATGGTCTTGCACGGGGCCTCCGACTCTCCTCGATGGGGTTTTAGTTGCCCCGAAAGAGTTCTCTTCTTCGGTGAGGTTTTGATGTCGGACACTTACCAGATGAGGCTACCTAGGATGCCATCATCCTGTTCAGGCGCGTTGTTCACTGGCGCCACGACTCCACGGTCTCAGCGCCGTGTTCGGCCTTCCAAGCTTTGAGAACTGCGTGGTTACCACCTTTGGTTTGCACCAATTCACCGCTATGTGGGTTTTTGTAGACCTTCACCTCACGTGGCTTGCGGGATGGCTTTTCTTGCACTTGAGTAGCCTGACGGCGAGTGCCTGCTTGCGGATCAAGGATGTTGATTACGTCCCGAAGGGTGTAGCCATACTCACCGAGCAGAGCGCGCAGCTTTTCCTCAAACTCCATTTCCGCCTTGATTGCGGAATCACCTTTCATAGCTTCCAGCTCTGCGAGCTGCTGAGCGAGTTGCTGCTCCAAGCGTCGGAACTCGACGAGACGAGACATATGCTTGCTTCCTAAATGGTTGTTTCAAGAAGAGGATAGTTTGTCATATTCGACTGCTACATCGAAGTGAAAATGTACGGCCCAATTGGGCCTAATGCCAAACTCATACTTAGGAATGCCAGTCGACTAACCAGTATCATCGTTCAATGACTGGTCGCTGCCGGGCCGCCCAGAGCCTGAAGCTGATAGTCCGTGACCGCCTGGAAGCGATGCTCAGCGAGCAAACGCAGCCGCTCAAGCTCAGCGCCAGTAATACCGCCATTCTGCGCCTGGTGATACGCCTTCAACGCCTCGACGGCTTCCGCGTACATCGGATGATCATGAGGAAGCATTTTGCTGAGGTCTTTCATGACTGCTGCTCCAATGGACAAAGGTTCCGGGTGGCGTGAGCTCAAGATTACTCAGGCTTGAGGGCGTTGAGTATGTCGGTCATCCCTCTCTACCACCCCTATATTCTCGAGGATACAGCTCACGAGCTCTGGGTGTTGGCCAGCTGCCTGAAGCTCTTTGGCCAGCCGTTTCAACTCAGCAGATTCTTGGCTCGTGAAGATCAAATCGCAATAATGAAGGTCTGCGGTAACCTCATTCATCCTGGCCTGATTATCCTTCATGGAAGATACCTGGGCTGGGCAAGAGCTATCGGCCACTAGGCCAGCCTAGACCGCCCATTGGTGCCTTCAAATTGGCCTCGAACGGGCTCGGAAACGGCGTCACGGCCACCGAGGCCGTAATAAGGGCTGCTCAAAAAAAATCTAAGCCGCTCTGCATTTGAGGTCAACAGAAAAGCTAGCCGGCCTAGCGGCCGGATAAGCGATTTTTTTTACGACGGCTCAAGCCAGGAGACATCGTAGCCTTTGATCAAAGAAGCATCAAAAGCCACTCGACCTTCATGTTGATAGCGAAAAGAAAAAGCAAAGCAATAGAAGCAGCTGAAGGTTATTCGACGAGTGACGGGGGAGAGGTGGGAGAGAGCAGCTTTTTTTTGATTACAAATAATATACTCCGTCCCGCAAAAAAAATTTCAAGGGGGGTCTTTGAAAAATATTTCGGAAGTCGCCATTTCAATGGCTCATGGCCATCAACTACCTGCAGGATCTACCTAAGAGCGGAACCCTCAACGATCCCGCTTCAACCCCTCCCCCTCGTGGAGTTTTCTATCCGCCCAAAGGCTTCATCGGCCAGGAAGGCGTCCGCTTTTTCTTCGAACATCATGCCGAGCCATCGCGCTCGCTTGATGCCTGATAGCTGAGTGAAGAAACAGCTTTCGCAGAGGTGCAACTCGTACACCTCACTGTGGTGTGTCGCCCCGTCACCCCATGCCCCGTGCAATGTTCCAAACTGAAAATCGCCCTCGCGCCCCCGCGTGGAACACCCACAGCCGTCACACGTGACGTCAACAATTTCGTTGGGTTCATGTAATCGCGTGAGCTTCATTTCATACCCCACTCTTTAACTCGCTCATCAGGACTCAAGCCATACACTCAGTGCCTGGTTTTCGAATTCTCACCAGCGCAGTCGCCAGCCCAATCGCACACCACATAGACACTGCGTAGGGTTCGGACAACCAGGAAGCCCTGAAGCTCTTGGGAGTCGAGGACGATTGATGTGATGATCGACGACCCATCCTCGAAGCGACGCTCGCGATCGCCGAAAACGATCCCTTTGAGGGATAGCTCACCGGCCTCATATCGCACACTCGACAAGTACCCCGTTATCTCGACCCCAAAGGAACGTTGCATTGCCTTTGCGACGCTGCTTGACCACATCACTCAGGTAAGCCGTGATGGGCATAGGGTACTTCTGAGCCATTGCCCGGATGACCCGCTTGAGTTGAAAAGTCGAGAGCTCTTCACCGCAGTATTCCTTGATTTGATCTGCCATTTACACTTCCTGTTCATGCACCTAAACCACACCAATGCACTTGGTGCTGATCGCTTAAGCGACCTTCAAATATCGACGGTGAACTCTGAAGAAAACCCCGAGCGCTCACCCGGATACCCTTTCGGATTGGAGACCACACGACAGCCAGAGACGACTGTGTCCACCGCGTGATGCGTATGGCCAAAAATCCACACGTCGGCCTGCGCTACCAAGTCGTACCATGTATTGAAATAAGCAGCCCCCAAGTGACCCTCATGACCACTCCCGGCAACCTCAGGGATAGGGCAATGGTGCGTGACCACAACGGTCGAACCGTCAAAGCTCTTGGCGAGCTCTGAGGCCAGGTAAGCACGAGCAGCAATGTTTCGGGCAATGAGGTCGACCGGGCGAAGCTTGCTGTAGCCCGTTCCGACGCGGATCCGTTTGAAGTCAGTCATCCACTCTGCGCATTCCCGCATCGCGGCCCTGTAATCGCCGGTTGCGGTGTAATCCGTCCAAGCCGTAGCGACCAAAAAACGGACGCCGCCAATGACGATGCTCTGGTTGTCCAGCACATGCACGTGGTGCGCAGCGGCCTCACGCATTTTGGCCAACGTCCGATCAACGTTTCCGCCGTAATGCTCGTGGTTGCCACAGGCATAAATCACCGGGCAATCGAAGACCTCATTCGCCCAATGCACACCCCGGCTACGCACTGAAATGTCGCCCGCCAGTACAACGAGATCCGCGTCTACTGAAGGTGGCTGGAAGTCAGCAAACTCCAGGTGCAGATCTGAGAAAACCAAAACCTTCATACGGAACCCCGTACTCCACGCTACGGAAGGCAAAAAACGTCGCCCATCTAAGGCCACCCAGAGGGGGCCGGGCTCAAAAAATCTGGAATGCTCTACGGCTGCAACGACAAAACCAGCTCGAGCTTCGCCTGCTTCCGGTAACCATCACCGACGAGAAGGTAGATCGTGCTTCTCGTTTCAAACATGCACGGGTGCTCGAACGAAACCGCATACGTAGATCTCACCCAGGAGCGCGGTGCAAAACGCCTCCGGCTGTCATGGATCACGTCATGGGCAAAGATCACCATGGGCGCGATTCCATTCGGCAACGGCTCGACCTCTTCCGGAGGTAGTTCGACCAGAATCCAGCGCTGCACCAGGCAAAACGCTTTACCTGAAAAGCGTTCGTGCGCAGCTTGAACCAGGTCAACTCTCGTACCTGTCCAACCCTCCAATAGCTCCCCAGCGCCGTAAAGAAACTCCGTTACCTCATCCAACGAGATGACCATGATTCAGCCTCTCGCGCTCGAATAGACGTGGCCATCACTCGTGACAAATTCGTACACCGGGGTCGGCTGGGTACCATCCTTGATCCGAATTTCGGAGAGCAGCTTCATCGAGAACTCGGATTGATTGGTCATCGCTGGAGGGGCGAGGAGCTGGACTTTGTTAACGCTTAAAAAATCCACTGCATCCCCTTTGCAGAGGGAATCAACAACCTCAACGCTCGACACCAAACGCACGGAGGGGCCTAAACAGCCATTAACGAAGCCACTTCCTTCAACGACAAAGTAATAGCAATCAGGATTGAGGCTTGCTGAATCCCAAAACAAATTCAGGCTGTCCAGAGCTAAAAACTGCCCTCGTAGTTCGGTTCTTTGGGTGACCAGCACGACACACTCCACCTATCAATCGCGGGCAACTGGCTAGCACTTCGCCCCTAAACAATTCATATAAATTGACAACCTCGCGCCCACGGATGATCGTGCTTTAAGAACAAAAGCCACATGCGGGAACGGATGGCGCCACCATAACACCATTCTACATTCACTGCCTATAGTACGTAGATGTAGAATTTTCAGTGTGGCCTTATGCTTCCCTTTGCGGGAAGCCATCACATGCCATCGCGATACACTCTGGCAGCCGTCCTCCGCACCACGCGTGCCGCTCGTGGCCTATCCCAGGAACATCTCGCAACCACGGTGGACGCTAGACACCTGCACAGGGTCGAGCACGCGAAATCCAACATCAGCCTTGAGATGCTCGAAGACATCAGTAAGCGCCTGGACGTCGATTCGGTTGCACTCCTCGCAGCTGCCGCTTGCTACGAACGCCACGAGTCACTTGAAGAGTTCATGACGCACCTCTGGACAGAGCTGAGCAAGCTGCGTGAGATGCGTGTGATGGAAAACCTGCCGGCGCAGTTCTCGAATGGGGTGCTGATAGCGGCGAAATCCGGCAAGCCGCCGACTCCTCCAGACAGGATCAAAGCAATCCTCGACTGCAAGGCTGACGGCCTCAGCCAGAAAGAAACTTCAGTGAAGCTTGGGATGCCTTACTCGACTGTCCACAAGTTCTGGCACATGCCAGCGGGGGAGCGGAAGGCCTGAGCAGCTGAGCCTTCAAATTCTCACCAGGGGGCGCTGTAGGCTCCCGGAGTTGTACTGCCGGCGGAAAGTCAGCTGAACACGACAACCGACCCATAGGGCCGGTAATCGTATGCCAGGTCAATCAGACCGAGACGGCTGCCGCGATGTGAGGGTGCGGGTCGTAGCCAACGAGTTCGAAATCTTCGAACTTGTAATCGTAGATCGATGCCGGCTTGCGCAGCAGCTTCAACTCAGGCAGCTGCCGAGGCTCACGAGCGATTTGAGTCTTCACCTGTTCCATGTGATTGGAGTAGATGTGGACATCACTCAATGAGATCACGATCTCACCCACATCCAGATCGCACTGCTGAGCCAGCATGTGGGTCAGGCACGCCAAGGACGCCGTATTGTATGGCAGCCCGAGGAAGCTGTCGGACGAACGGATGAATAGGTGTGAAGACAGCTTGTTGTTCACAACATAGAACTGGTACAGCAGGTGGCACGGAGGGAGTGCCATCTTGCCGTTTTTGGCGTTCTCTTTCGGGCTCACCTTCTCATCAGGCAGGAATTCGACATTCCACCCATGGAACAAGATCCGACGACTATTAGGGTTCGTCTTCAACGCATTGACGACATAGTCGATCTGGTTGATCGTTTTCCCATCTTTGGTAGGCCAGGCTGTCCACTGCTTGCCATAGACCGGGCCTAGGTCACCGTCTTCGGTGGCCCACTCATTCCAGATCTTTACACCATTCTCATTAAGCCACTTGATATTGGTATCCCCATTGAGGAACCAAATAAGCTCATTAACGATACTTTTGAAATGCAATTTCTTAGTTGTGAGTAGTGGAAAGCCTTTCGACAAGTCGTGGCGAAACTGACGACCAAATACACTCACAGTACCGGTACCAGTGCGATCACCTTTGACCGCACCGTTTTCTAGAACATCAGTCAGTAGTTCCAGGTAGCTTTTCATGAATTTTTCTCCGCCTGGGCAGCTTCCAGGATACTGATAACCTGCTTGAGTCTATCAATTTCCTTCTGCGAGTCCAAGAGCCGCTTGTTAGCATCCGCCAGAAGGTTTTGATAAGTATCTCGAGAACTTACCATGTTAATATATTTTCTTTCGCTCTTCTGATGCTCTTCCTCCGCATCCTTGCACTTAGTGAACCAATGCAGAATCTCAACCCTTGCGTTCTCCAGCTTTTCAGTCAGAAGCACCACAGGATCAACTGGTTTCTTTTTTGTGACCTGTTGGCGAAGAACTTCAATGCGCCGGTTTTCTTTGATGGTCTCCAGCCGTTCCAGAGGCCATACACGCTGCCTGATAGTATTGCGGTGAATACCCGTTAGCCGGCTCAGTTCCGCCGCCGTTGCTTTCAGTGAGTCATTCGCCGCGATATCCAGAAGCGCTTGCGCGAGCAGCTCAGAATAACGATCAAAATCTTCTTTGTTTTTCTGATCGAAAGCGTGGGAGTCCGTCATCAGAGTTCCTCTCCCAGCAGCTCAAGCACCCCGTAGGCCTCTTCCATTGCAGCTTTGCTTTGGGCATGCAGATGGGCGTACTCAGGGTTCCCCAGCAGCTTCTTGTTTTGATAGTACACATCTCGCCAGGCAGGGGCGTTGGCCTTGCTGACGACAGCATTTTCGCAACGGTTCGGGTTGCAGCGAAGCCCACCGATGCAGGGGATCGATTCATCGAACTCCATGGGCCCACCGCCATAGCAGAAGCCCTGGCCCACGCTGATGACAGCAATGTGCTGATCAGCCATGGCCTCGAAGATATCGTCCTTGGTGTGTCCGGATGCCATGTAACCTTTGAAGACCTTCTGCAAACGCTCCTTGTGCGCTGCAGCGTTCACACCGGCATAACTCCCATCAGGATCGAATCGCTGCTTGATGCTCTCAACCTCGGCGACATGGCGTAAGGACTTGCCGCTTACGCCCCTACCGCCACTTTTCGTCAGCATTTCAGCGATTTCACCGTACCCCAGAGTCGTCTTACTGAAGCCCCGCTCGGAATGGCCAACCCCTACGATTTCGCCAAAGTGCTTCAGCTGGTGAGAGATGAAAGGCAGGCCCACATCAGCACGATAGAGCTGATAGGCTAGCGTGTGCCGCATCATGTAAGCATTGAATTCAAGATCTGAAAACTGCTCAGCAGTCAGAACTCTTTCGAAAAATTTATCGAGTGTAGCCTTGGTTCCCACACTACTCAGCGGCTGACCCAGCATACCAAAGAGCACCGTATCGACGTTCGAGAAGATAAAATCATTATTCTTATATTTGGCAAGCAGTTGTGCAACACGCACAGCATCTCGAACTATCGGAATAGCCAACCAGAAGTCGTCGAAAAGTTCTACAAGGTTGTCTTCATGCTTGCTGACATTGCTTCTCAAAACCCAGTACGAACCATCGAAAATAAGGCACGAACTAGCCAGAAGCTCGGTATACTCCGAAGGACGCATGCCGGTATACTGCCCAATGATATACAAGCAAGCGTAGTTCACGTAATTCAAATAACGCCTGAAATCATCATCAATTGGGGAGCCTGTGTCCAACAAGTAAAGCTTAAGAGCATACGGTGCTACCACGCTAAAATAACGACTTGCTCTAAAGTCATCGCAACCAATTATTCTTGAAATCTCGTGCTTAGGAAAACCTTTCTGCTCAAGCCGCTTGTAGACGTACAAATTAAACTTCAGCCGACAGGCACCTTGCTCTTTCGCAAGATAAACACCTTTACTGTTTCGCCGATTAAGAGTAGAAGTATCAATAACTTCCTCGCCCATAGCATGGCGGCGGCAAAAACTGAGTGCAACACCTGACCTTTCCGGTAGGGTGTTGCCATGTCTTATCACGAACTCAGCGTTGAAGAACGCTCCGATATCCAGGTCAGTCTGCTGCGTGGCATGAGCCAGCGCGCCATTGCCCGAATGCTCAACCGCAGCCCCTCAACGATCAGTCGCGAGATCCGTCGCAATCGTGATGCCCGGGGTGAGTACACCACCCAGCATGCCCAACAAGCCATGCGCGATCGTCGATTGCCCTGCCGGCCCCGGCAAAAGCTGGTGCCCGGCAACGAATTGTTCGAGCTGGTCGCCCACCTGCTGCGACAGCGCTTTTCTCCCGAGCAGATTGCCGGCAAGCTGCGAACCATGAAATCCCCAAGCTTCGAAGACGCCTACGTCTGCCGCGAGACGATCTACAACGCGATCTATGCCCTGCCGGTCGGCGAACTGCGCAAGGAGCTGATCATCTGCCTGCGGCAAGGCAAAACCTCCCGCCGTCCGCGTTCTGGCGGCGTAGATCGCCGTGGCCAGATCCCGGACATGGTCAGCATCCATGTGCGTCCGCCGGAGATCGAGGATCGCGTGATGCCGGGACATTGGGAGGGCGACTTGATCAAGGGCAAAGCCAACGCATCGGCCGTGGGTACGCTAGTCGAACGCACCAGCGGCTACCTGATGCTGGTGAAGATGCAAGACGCGACGGCGACCTCGGCCGTGGAAGGCTTCAGTTCGGCGCTGAACCATATGCCGCTGGCGGCCCGCAAGAGCATGACCTACGACCAAGGGCGGGAGATGGCGCGTCACGCGGAAATCACCCAGAAGACCGGGGTGGCAATTTACTTCTGCGACCCGCACAGCCCCTGGCAGCGCGGCAGCAATGAGAACATCAACGGACTGATCCGCCAGTACCTGCCCAAGGGCACGGATCTGTCGGTGTGCAGCCAAGAGCAGTTGGATGCGATTGCCTACGAGTTGAACATCCGACCGCGTAAGCGCTTCGGTTTCAAGTGCCCCATCGAGGTCATGACCGAGCTGATGGCCAAGCATCACGAGGCTCCCGCCTCAATCCAGTAACTGTGTTGCACTCAGCTCCTGCAACCGCCAACTCATTTGCCATACCTCGTGATTGTGATTGCTTTGTAGTGTCTTTTCTGGGGAGCAGCCTCGCTATTGCGAGGCTTCAACTCGGGCGTTCACAGCCGCTAAGTCCTCAGGTAGGGAGAGGCCGGCGATCTTCAGAAGTGTGGCAGCAGTGGACTTCGTACCGTCGGTAGTCTTCTGCATCTTGCCGAGCACCACGCAACGGTTTTCCCACATAGCGTCGCCTTTGCTCGTTTCTACAGCAGCAAGGCGCTGCATGGAATGCCACCGGGCGCGGCTCGGATCTATGACTTTCGCATCGCGGTCGATTGGCGTCAGGTAGGTACCTGCGAACAGCGCTTCCCGACCAAAAATCCCCAGCGCCTCCAAGAACACCGCATGACCAATAACCATGACTTCTCGCACATCAGCCGCGGGAATCCCGCCACTGATCATGTGGGCCCATTGAGGCAGATGTTTTCCGCACTCCTCCAGGAATTGACGAACCAATCCCTCGATCCCATGCAGGCGTGTTTCGTCGACCAGGCCGATGGTTCGCTCGCTGACACCGGTGAGCAGGGTAACGAACTTTTTGAACGCCACCAGGCTCCATAGCTTGTACGAACGCTGCCCAGGCGTCGCGTTCTCGAAGTCGATGCGTTTTTTGATGTTGGGCATGCCGTTGAGCAGTTTCTGGATCCAGGCGTTGTAGGGATTTCGGTGGTCGTACAGCGCGTTGATGGCAGACGATGGTTTGACCGCCTTGCTGTTGATGTCAGCGAAGATCTGCTGCGAGCGTTTTAGGCCCTGGTCGAAATGAATTTGTACCGGCGCCGTCTCGTTCTGCAACGTGGTGTCGCCCTTGAGAGCCAGTTCGATCGCGTAGCGCCGATGCTGGCCATCGTTGATCAACATGGTCGCGCTCATCGGGATGTGGAGCATGCCGAGTTGAGGAATCCCCTCGAACGGTTCGAAGGCCATGGCGATGTCGACGCTGGCAGTCAACGCCGGCAGGACGTACTCGTCGCGGTTGGCCAGCATGTATTCGCTGATGTCCTCTGCCCGCTTCTTGTTGAGGGCACGCTGTGCCCTCAGCTCCGCCGGCACCGCCTCTTCTTCGTCAAAGACGAATAGTTTCGCCAATATCGGATAGGGAATCTGGGCCAAGTAGAACTCGCCACGTGCCTGCACGCCGCGGACTGCAGGCACGGAGAAACATGGCTCGTTGCGGATCATATCGATGGCCTTTTGCGCCTCGTACCCGCGTGCCCGCAAATGCGCAGCCTCCTGCTGCTGGAGCACATGTTCCTGGTGCTCCTCGCGAACTTCCTGCTCGTAGCGCTCGCGCAGCTCGTCCAGGGTGAGGCCTTCCTGCTGCAGGTAGAAACCCGCATCATCGGCCAGCCGGTCCGGCTTGCCCGTGAGTTCCATCGAAAGAATCGCTGCCATCAGCCGCTTGCAAAAGGCCCGACGCTGCTCGCGGTCGTAGTCCTCGATCAGCTGCTCAACGATATCGCCCTTGCGAAGCGCGTTTTCCGAATGTACTGCGATGAACGCGCTCTCACTGTGGATAGCGCGCTTGCGCTTGTTCAACTTGTCCCGGGCGCTCATGGCAGCGACCATGTCGCGGTGGACTGACACGACCTCTCCCCGCGAAATGGATTTGTCTAGAAAGCAGGCTTCGCGAGCGATAACAACGTCGTACATGAGGACCTCCAGCGAGAATGAATTCGACGGAGGAATATTGAACCCCGGTTCAATCTATAGCAAGTGCTATTTTGAACTGGACTTCAATTTTTTAACGGTCGGGAGACCCCGAACGGCATCATCCCAGTGCGCTTCCCGATCGGGATCATTGCCGAGCTTACTGATCCAGGCAGGCGACAACGACCAGCGCTCGGCGAGCGCTAGCCCAGTCCATCCCTTGCGGCGATACTCGCTCTTGAACTGCTCGGGAGTCATTCTGTCAGCCATAAGAGCCCCTTCCGCCTGAGTCAATCATTGAGCTCGACAACGGCAACGCCAGTACCGACCACCGCCTGGAAAGCAGCAGCATCCAGCGCTTGGTATTCGCCGCGGTGCAGGTGGACACGAATCACCGGGTCAGCTCCGCCAGAAGAGATCAACGCCAACGAACGCTCTAGCAATTCGCGCAGTTGCTCGGTCGGTCCGCCCTCAGGACCTGCAAGACGGGTATAGAACACTGCAGTGTTCTCAACGGTCGGTTTCGCCTTCTCGGCCAGTAGCGGACACCAGGTGTCCGGCCCCATGATCTGAATGCCGGCCTGATGGAAAACGCCCGATGCGGTTTCCAGGGTGAACTCATGAGTCGCTCCATACTGCATAGTCTTCTCCAGTCTTTTGAACATCGCCATGGGGCCAACAGTTTGAACTGAGGTTCAATCAGCAGCAAGAGCTTCCTGGGTAGAGTCTGCAGACAGCTCCAGGACAACCAAGCGCTCCTCGCATTCCTCACAAATAACTTTCAACCCTGGCTTGCCCCACATGTTTAGCCGGCAGCCTGGGCAGGAATATTTCAGCCTGTTGCTCCTGTCACCTGGTTGCCTCACTGACACATCGAGACTCGCCACTGCTGCTGGGGCCTGATAGGCCAGGGCGATAGCCGGATCCAGCTCGTCAGCTATTTCGTCTACGCCGGCGTCCAAATCATCGTCCCCCTGGTAGTCCTGACTTGCCGGAGGCATCAGCGATGCTGGCATAAGCGACATCGGACGCGATGGTCCCCTCACGTCGACCGGGAATCGGTCCATCCACGAGATGGCGAACCCTCTTTTCAGCAACTCCCGGGTTGCGACATCGAACCGACCGCCAGGTATGACGTAGTCGTTCATCGACTGCCCTACCCTCTTGCCGCCAGGCTTGCCCGTGTCGGAGGGCATCAAGCCCAGAGCCTCCATTTTGTTGGCCCACTCTGTGTTGTGGTAGCAGGCTCGACTTGGCTTTCCAAAATGGTATTGCCAGAGGTGCACCATTTCATGCACTAGCGTCTGTAGGATCTCGACCAGGGGAATCACTGCGAAGTAGTCGGGATTCATCGCAATCTCATCCGCCTTGATCCCATCGCGGCGAATGAAACGGGCCTGAGAGAAATACCCCATGGTCCGCTTTTCGCGCTGATATGTGATCAAGCACGCCGGCAGCCGCTCCTGGCTCGCGAACAAATGGTCATTGTAGAAATCGTAGGCAGCCTGCAGCTCTGCATAGGCTTCCTCGGTCGGCCGTCTGTGGCTCACCAGCACCCCCGCTGCTTGCAAGTCTGTAATGTGCAATACAGAAAAAACATTCAAGTCTCTGTATTGTGCAATACAGAAACCACGCCTGAAACAAGGCCCCGAAGGGCCTGGCTCTACATCTATTACTGAGCGTTCACTGCACGCTTCAGCGGTTCCCCCGGGGTGAATCTCACCGCCTTCCTGGCTGCCACAGTCACAGGCTCACCAGTATTCGGGTTGCGTCCGTTTCGCGCAGCACGGTCGACAACGCTGAACACGCCGAAACCGACCAGGGAAATACTCCCTTGACTGACCAGCGCACTCTGTATACCAGAAAGCACGGTATTCACGATTTCCGATGCTTCTGCCTTGGTTAACCCGTGTTTCTCGGCGACAAGCCCAACAAGCACAGCCTTGCTCATCCTCCGCTCCTTTGTTCGTCCTGGCTCAGTTCCAACGGAAAACGCCTCACAGCCGCGGCCAACACTCAGGAAGTCGCGCTTTCCGTGATTCCAAGCAGCTTGTTGATGTCTGCTGGCCTACAGCCAGCATACTCTAGAAGTTGATCTATTGCAGGGTACCTCTCGCCCTTTTCGGCTTGGTAGCGCTGAATTGTGGCATCCAGCACGAGCATTGCTGCAGATATCGCCAGTGACTGCTGCCGCTGCTTACCCGGCGCTCGCGCAGGAATTTTCAGCGTTACCTGGCATTTCTCGAAATCGAGAGCCGCATCGCCTACGAGGACGCAGGAAATCTTCAAGTTGTCTTCACCCACGTCAAAACCTCCGCGCACTATGACAATACGTATTAAAACCATTTTTCCACCAAACCGCCACTCTACTTCTCTCCCTCATCACTGAAAGCTGCCTGCGCGATACCTCGCCAATGACCGCTGAAACGGCCTCAGGCCGCCCTAGACATGGTGTAAATATGTTATTTACACCATGTCTAGCAGTTATAATACAACGAAAGTTGACAGATGCCCGCCCATTCGCTCAAATCAGGCGCGGATAGTCTAACGATAGTCAAGGCATGGCCAGGTGATTGGCTCACGTTGAAGCGTTACCGGTGATCGGAGCAGGAAATCCCTGCTTCGGTAGAAATCAGCCGATTTTCTAAATTTCCTTGCATCGTTGTTATTTTTGCGTATTGTCTGCGATTATAGCACAACGAAAGTCAAAAGGAGATCACGCATGAAGCTTTCGCAGCTCGCCGGGCTCTGGTCGAAGGACAGGGGGTTTATCCAGTTCTTGAACGAAGAATCTGCTTTCCGCTCGGAAAGCTCGCCATTTGGTCTGGCCAGCGGTGATCGGGATCCCGCTGACCTGATCCGTGCCAAATGCTCGATTTCTTCCCGCCGGGACCTGGACACCGACAAGGCAGCTGCTGCGATCTTCAATCGCGAATTTCGTCACCCGTACATGGCTTGGGCTGCAAAAACCAGTCGGACTCAGCAAGCCATCCGCACAACGTTCTAGGAGCTGTCATGTTCTTCTCTAACCTGTTGCTTTACCGCCTGACGCAAGACCTCGCGAAAGATCTTGGAATCGATGGCGAATCGCTCGCCCATGCGTTGAAGTCGAAGCCAGCTCGCGCCTGCGGCAGCCAAGAACTCACTACCTACGGCTTCATTCCTCCGCTGGGCAAAGGTGAAGATGCTCCGCTCGTGCACGAAAGCAGCGGCTTCTACCTAGTGGCGGCTCGGAAAGAGGAACGCATCCTTCCCGGCAGCGTCGTCCGTGACGCATTGACGGAGAAAGTGGAAGAGATCGAGACCGAGCAAAGCCGCAAGGTCTACAAGAAAGAGCGCGACCAACTCAAAGACGACATCGTCCAGGCGTTCCTCCCTCGGGCCTTCATCCGCAAAGCAACTACCTACGCCGCGATCGCTCCAGCTTTGGGACTGATCATCGTGAACGAGTCGAGCGCCAAAAAGGCCGAAGATCTCCTCTCGACACTTCGCGAAGCTGTGGGCTCTCTGCCGGTACGACCGATAGCGGTGAAGGTGGCCCCCAGTGCCACTTTGACCGATTGGCTGAAGAACCAGCAGGCCAGCGAAGGATTCTTCGTCCTGGACAACTGCGAGCTAAGCGACACCCACGAGGAAGGCGGCACCGTTCGCTGCAAACGTCAGGACCTGACCAGCGACGAGATCCAGAACCACCTTTCCGCAGGCAAGCTCGTCACGCGGCTGTCGTTGGCCTGGAACGACAAACTCAGTTTCACCCTGGACGAAAAACTCACCGTCCGCGGTCTCCGCTTCGAAGATCTGCTGCAGGAACAGGCCGAGCGCGATGGAGGCGACGATGCTCTATCCCAACTCGATGCCAGCTTCGTTCTGATGATGCTCACCCTGAGCGAATTCGTTCCGGAGCTGCTGGATGCCCTGGGCGGCGAAGAACAGCCGCAGGGGATCTGAGCGATATGACTGCCTATATTCACCCCAAGATCCTTACCCGCGAGATTCGCCATTTCCACCTGTTCTGCGGGCTGGGCGGTGGAGCTAAAGGTTTCAACAAAGCCAACCCTCGCGTAGGGAACCTCCAAGGCAAGTTCCGCTGCATCGGTGGCATCGACGTCAACGCGGCAGCAATCCGGGATTTTGAACGCCTCAGCGGATCTCGCGGAACCGTCCTCGATCTCTTCGATCGTGATCAGTTCAAGGACTTCCACGGCAAAGAGCCGCCGCGGGAGTGGCGCGAAGCCACTGCGGCAGATATCCGTCATGCGGCCGGCGGCGAATACCCCCATATCGTCTTCCTCTCGGCCCCCTGCAAAGGGTTCAGCGGACTGCTGTCGGAAAACCGCAGCAAGACCGCCAAGTACCAGACATTGAACCGTCTAACCCTACGTGGCGTATGGCTGATGCTGGAGGCCTTCCAGGATGACCTCCCGGAGCTGATCGTTTTCGAGAACGTGCCTCGCATCCAGAATCGTGGCCGCCGCCTCCTCGATCAGATCGTTCAACTGCTGCGCCGCTACGGGTACGCCACTGCCGAGACGACGCACGATTGCGGCGAGCTCGGTGGCCTCGCTCAATCCCGTAAACGATTCCTGCTCGTCGGCCGCAACATCAACAAGGTGCCGGACTTCATCTATGAACCTGTGAAAAAGTCGCTTCGTTCGGTAGGCGATATCCTGGGCCGTATGCCTCTCCCCGGCCATTTCGACGGCGGTCCAATGCACCGCGTACCGAACCTGTTTTTCAAGACTTGGTTGAGGCTGGCCTTCGTTGAAGCGGGCAAGGACTGGCGATCGCTGAACAGGCTGAATGTCGAAGACGGCGTGCTGACCGACTACTTAATCGTACCCGAGCAGACCTGGCGCGATGGTGCCCTTGGTGTTCACCGCTGGGATTCCCACGCCGGGACCGTTACCGGGCGTGCCGAAGCCACCACGGGGCGATTCAGTGTTGCGGACCCACGCCGCTTCGACGCCATGCACAACGGCATTCTGGGCGTTCACGAATGGGCAGATCATTCCGGCACCGTCACGGGTAATTCCCGGCCGATGACTGGCGCCTTCGCTGTCGCGGATCCGCGACCGGAAAGCAAAGCCGAGTATGCGCAGTATGGCGTCATGCACTGGGGAGACACTAGCGGCACGGTGACCAGCCAGCGCTCGCCTGGCCAGGGCACCTTCAGCGTGGCTGACCCGCGCCTGTCTGCAGACAGCAGCACTCACAAGAACGTCTTCCGCGTCGTCCGCTTCGATCAAGCGTCCGGTACCGTTACCAGCGGGCATGGTCCAAGCTCAGGCGGCCAGGCAGTGGCGGATCCTCGTCCAGGTTGGAATCGCCACAGTAACAACCTGGCAGTCCTGGAATGGGAGAAACCCTCGTCCACAGTCATTGCCGGCGGCAAGGGCGTGCAAGGTGGCCAACTCTCCATTGCGGATCCTCGCTATACCAACTGGCATCCTGGTGCGAGCAGCCGAAAGCTCGGCGTTACACGCTGGGACGAAACTTCTGGTTGCGTCATCGGTGCCCAGCAGGTTGCGTCAGGTGCTCTCGCGGTCGCTGACCCGCGCCCGGGCCTGGACCGCAAGAAAGGCGACAACTACCTGACTGCCGGTCACTACGGCGTGGTCCCTTGGGACTCGCCTGCAGGCGCGGTATCCGCAGCAGCAGGCCATGACAACGGATCCTGGTCGGTAGCTGACCCAAGGATCCCTGCAGATAACGAGCGCGTTGTGGCTCGGATCATCGCCCCTGACAACACCTGGCATCGTCCCTTCACCACGCTCGAACTCTGTGCGCTCCAAAGCCTGATCGAGCCGGAAGAGTATCTGGAACTCGACGGGCTCTCCGATGGTGACTGGAGGGAGCGGATCGGCAACGCGGTGCCCCCGGATGCAGCCGAAGCGATCGGCGAGGCGTTCGGTACCACCCTACTCCTGGTCTGGAGCGGGCAGACCTACTCAATCGGCAAAACCCCAATCTGGGTACGCAACAGCCTCGCAGCGCTGTCCGTTGCCCAAGGAGATTTCAATGTCCAGTAACCATGCCAACGGCCGTATTCGCTACTTCGTCAACGACACCTCGCGCAAGGCACTCGCGGCTGCAGGGCGAGGCCCTGCGCGAGAGGCCCTGGAGAACGGTTTCCGAGAGGTATCCCAGGAAGAGCATCGCCAGTTCACCGCAGAGAATGCCCGCCTGCTGCAGGCAGTCCTCTCGAACGTAACAACGTACCTTCCACTAAAGGAAGAGGTTGCGGCATGACCCAGGTATCGATTCCTGAGCAGCAGCTTCGTCTGCTGCATCACACGCTTGGCCTTCGCCCCGACCAACGCGAGTCGCATCGGAACCATTACTTGGCCGGACCAGGGCATTACGCGATGCCGGATCTGGAGGCGCTGGTCAAAGTGGAGTTGATGGTTGTCGGCCGGACACCGGCATTCTGCGACCCCACCGACGTGGTGTTCCACGTCAGCGAGGAAGGCAAGCGATATGCCTTGCAGCATTTGCCGCTGCCGCCGAAAAAGACCAAGTTCGCGGAATACCTCGACTGGGACTGCTGCGAAAGTTTCGGCGATTGGTTGCTTGGCGGGATGAAGCCAAAAGTCGAATGGCGCGAAAGCGGAGGGAAATTTGAGTACCGCATGTACCGCTGTCGGCATAGCGAACAGCACTCGGAAGTGAAGGGAGAGTGGTGTCGCACCCAGAAAGATGCCAAAGCCAGCTACAAGTCCGCCCTGCGGCAGCACCGCCAAACCATGAGCCAGATGCGCTCGGCAATGCAGAAGGCCGCATGAAGCCCTCCAATCAGCCCGACTTCACCCACCGCGATCTGTGCGACATCGCGGTGAAATGGCTTCAACGGCCAAACAGCGCCGGTGGTCCAGGCTGCCATGTTGCTGTCAGTGAGTGCCGCACGGGCTGGACCGGGGAAATTCCCGACGCAATCGGCTTCCGCGCCGCGGGATTCGAAGACGGATCCATCGTCATCGAATGCAAGGTCAGCCGCTCTGACTTTCTCGCGGATCGTCGGAAGTCTCATCGGGTGTCGGGAGGCGTCGGCAACTGGAGATACTTCTTGGCCCCGGCCGGTGTGATCCAGGCGGACGAACTCCCTCAAGGGTGGGGCCTCCTGGAAGTGAACCGACGTGGCCACGTCAAAGCCCTCGCGGGCGTAGCCGCCTATTACCGGTGCGGCTACGACGAGCTGCGAGAGCAAACCGCCGTGTGGCGTCACGAGGCCGATCGTGACCGCGAGCAATTCCTCCTGGTGAAGGTTCTTCATCGCGCCGGCAATCCCGAAACGGCCAACCGGAATCTGCAGATCGCCTTCACCGAGAACCAGCGCCTGAAGCAGCGCGTCAACGAGCTCACCGAAGAGATCCGCTCCGACCGCCTACGCCGGTTCTCCAAACCGCCTCGAAACGAACAAGCAACGCCCCGATCGACCACGCGCTCCGTCCCCTGCGAACTGTGAGGTAACAAATGAGCAGCTTCGTCAATGTCATTTTCCGATTGCCCGAGGATCCGGCCGAGGCCCGAGCCTTCTTGGACTCCATCGGGGAAGCCTTCGAGAACGACAAACCCCTGCAGGGTGCGCTGATCAGCTCCGCCTCTCTACTTCCCCAGGACGGCAGGGTAATCGCTTTACCCCCGATTTCTGCGCCTGACCTGCTCGCTCCCGGCCTGCAGGTAGCAGGCGCGATATTCCGCCAGATCGCGCAAGCCTACCGACGCGACCATGAGCGCCTGGTGGCAGCAGGCGCTGACCCACAGAGCAACAAACACCTGCTGGACGCCGAGATGATCATCCGCATCGCGCTCAAGCAGATGAATCAGGAGACCGAACGTCTCCTTTACAAGGCATCCGGCGAGCACGCTGAGGCCGAATCTTCCTCCACCTGAGCTTCACTCATCCGATAGGAGCAACACCATGGCACGAGGCGTCAACAAAGTGATTCTCGTCGGCAACGCCGGCGGCGACCCGGAAGTCCGCTACACCCCGAACGGCAACGCCGTAACGAACATAACCCTGGCCACCAGCGAAAGCTGGAAAGATAAGCAGACCGGCCAGCAGCAGGAGCGTACCGAGTGGCACCGCGTAGTGTTCTTCGGCAAGATCGCCGAAATCGCGGGTGAGTATCTGCGAAAAGGGAGCCAGTGCTACGTCGAAGGCACTCTCCGCACCCGCGAGTGGGAAAAAGACGGAGTGAAACGCTACACCACCGAGATCGTCGTCGACCAGGTGAATGGCCGACTTCAGCTGCTCGGCGGTCGCCCTCAAGGCCAAGGCGAAGAGCCCGCTCAGCGGCCGCGACCGCAGACCCCACCGCCGTCGCAACAAGGTACTCCGCCAGACTTCGACGACGACATCCCGTTCGGGCCGCTACCTTACCTCGCAGGGGCATAAAGCGTAGCTGGTAGTTTGATTTCCCCTGCGCAGGGTAATAACATTGTTAGCACCTTGCGCAGGGAGAACCAATATGCCGGATATCACTCCGAACACTGCCGTAAACCACCCTCAAGCACTCAGCCTACGAGCAGCTGCAGATCGAGTCTGCAGTTTGATCAGCGCCTCGCCGATAGAGCGTGGAGACCAGCTCGAAGCATTCGTCTCCGAGCTCACACCGGAACATGCGCAGATCTCCTTCAACTTCCAGGGGGGAGTGGTTCAAGGCCATCTCAACCTGACCCTACGATCAATCCCACCGAGGATCTGGGTGCAATTCCCAGTACCTGGCCACGAGCCGACAGCAATATCTGGTGACGGGGTGGATGCACAGGCGTCGACGCTTGCGGAGCTCGTCCGCAAGCAAATGGCAAAACGCCCACCTGTCTCCGAGCGATTCAAAGCGCTCCAGGCGCAGCGCAACCGCCTTTCGCAAGAGGCTACAGAACGTTGAAAACGACTATCCGTGCGATTGGGAATTCTCAGGGCATCACGATACCCAAGCCGTTGCTGGCCGAACTCGGCGTAAGCCTTGGCGACCCTGTAGACGTCTCCTTCAAAGATCAGACCCTGGTGGTGTCCAAGGTCGCTACCGAATACGACCTCAGCACGCTAGTCGCCCAGTGTGACCTGGAGGCCCCGGAGCCGCCGGACATCCACTGTTGGAGAACATCCGCGCCGGTAGGAAACGAAGCATGAGCAAGCGCCCGCAGCATCAATTCGACCGCGGTGACATCGTCTCCCTGGACATGGGTAGCGCTTCAACGCAGGTGGCCTGTAAAGCGCTCGTGCTTTCCCCAGCAGCGTACAACGCCCTGGGGCTCGCCCTAGCCGTTCCTATCACCGAGCACGACAGCAGCCGCTACGCCGGCTTTGCCGTCGCGATCGTCCTTCCGGGGCGCACGCCGGCGAGCGGGGCAGCCTTGGTCAACCTGGTGCGGCCGGTGGATCTTGCTGCAAGAGGTGCGAAGCTGCTCGGGAAGGCACCCCAGACAACCATAGATGAAGCCCTGCAGCGCCTGCAGGCGGTTGTTGGGAAAGACCAATGAGCAGCGAACCCACGCTTCGGCAACGCACTGGTGTTGTCATCATGGCAGTTCACCCAGCGCTTGGCCCGCTCTACTGGGAGTTCGTATCCGAGGCCAGCGTGGGTGGTCCTGATTACCACTCGATCACCACCCGCATCGACAGAGCTCTGCTTCTCGCCCCTGACTGGCGTACATCCTCCACTTTCAGGCTGCACAGCAACCATATGGAACGTGTTCTGCGCGATCAGGTGACCGTCGTAGACGACTTCGACCCCGACGGCGGCCCCTGGTCCCAGATCGATTTCGAGGGCGAGCTCAGTGCCCTGCACTCGCAATCAGGTCAAAGTGATAAAGAATTTCTGGATTGGATACGGTCTGCCGAATGGGGTGATGCCCCCGGTCCAATCGTAATCGAGAGGCTGGTTGATCATGGCTACTTCTATGAGTGGGAACGATCAAGTATGAGTGACGCACTTTCGCATCGAGGTCCGGTCGACCTGACAGTGGTGTACGGCGATGGCGGCCAGGCGAATCGCCCGGCCGCCGACGTCGTGATCAGCCGCGTCGCCGCCGGCGAAACAGTCGCAGTGCTGCTTGATACCGCCTTGGGATTCGCGATGCTCAGCCGCGGGGATGTGAAGCGGGCTCGTCTCGTTCTGCCAGACGGCGCGGTTATCGCCGGCAACGTCGGCGAAGTGTCAGCGGACTATTTCGAGCTGATTGAAGATTGGCACCAGTAGCACCTGGTGCCCGTGGGCTGGCAACCACCAACCAGGGTGGATAGGTCCACTCACTTCAAGGTCTGAAAGAACACTCGATCGGCAAAATCCATTTCCTTGTGCACTTCCCAGGCCTTGGTCACCAGTTTCACGTCTGAGTGTTTCTTGATAAACCACTGCTTCTGCCCTTCGGCGAGGCTCTCCCACCAATCCACGGCCTCGTCGTAGTTCGGGTGCATGGAATCGGCGATCTGCTCTGCAGCGGTCGGCTCCCCGGGCTCACGCGCCTGGTCCATCAGATCGAACAGACGCTCCATCGTCATGGGCACTTTCGGGAGGTTGGATTCCAACTTGTAGCTATAGTGGCTCTGCGCAGTGCGGGAGCCACTACCCTCACTGGAGAGCCCGAGGTTATCGAGGATGCCCTGCAGGACTTCTCCAATAAGCGGTTGATCTTCTTTTGCGAAATCCAGCTCAATGGTCAGCTTCGCCTTGATGCGATCCGGGATTTTTTCATCGCTCATTTTTTGTTTCCTGCTCGATCCTGCGAAGTAAAAAAAGTGGTCGGAGCCGCGAAAACCGCTCCGAGAGCGGAAGGATATTACTGTCACTTGCGAGGCCGGCAAAGAACCCTCGCCACCAGTACGTCCAGCGCTCTGTAGGTGTTGGCTCTGGATCTCCGTAATGGGCATGAGCTTCTTCCGCAGAGGCCACGCTGTAAGCCGCATAGTCGAATGCTGCCGCGAGCCGCGGCCACCTGCTACCCATGGCTCCCTCGTGGCACAATCCGAATCCAGCTCTTGCGGGCCTGGTATTCAGAGAAGGGATGGCAATGCACGCCAGGCGGCGCCGAACTGAAGCTCGGCAGATCGAAATCCGGATCATGGAGGACAACACCGAAACTCGTGTGTCGCTCAGCCACGACCCAATGCCAGTTCCGGCTGGCAGTGCCCTGGCCGTTGTTTACAGCCACGATGCCAAGGCCTTCCACTGCATCCCAGGTGCTCCAGCGCTTCAGCTCAGACTCGATCCCGAGGAGCGCCAGAGCGTACTGCATCTCTGAGAAATTGGTGGCGAGGGGCCGCTTCTTGCGAGCACCTATGCCATTGTCGACGAACAGCTGTCGCACGACACCGTATGGTTTGCCGGAAACCATCGCTGCACAGGCCACCCCGCACCCCAGGCGATCCCGCTGCATCACTTTCTGCACGCGGCAACTCTGTTCCCAGCAGCTCATCAATCGAAGTTCCGAAATTGCTCGGCCGAGAGCGGCACAAAACGAGTTTCCTTGCCAATAAACGCGGTCCGCACGGTACCGGTTTCACCGTTCCGGTGCTTGCCGAGGATCAACTCGGCAACCCCCTTGTACTCAGTGTCCGGGTTGTAGACCTCGTCTCGATAGACGAACATGATGATGTCCGCGTCCTGCTCGATCGCGCCGGACTCCCGCAAGTCTGCGTTCACAGGGCGCTTGTTGGGCCGCTGCTCACACTGGCGGGACAACTGCGATAGCGCGATGACGGGGCAATTGAACTCTTTGGCCAACCCCTTCAATGCCCGGGAGATCTCCGCGACCTCCTGAGTGCGGTTCCCCTCGTAGCCTGGGCAGCGCATCAGCTGCAGGTAATCAACCATGATTGCCGCCGGCGGACCGTACTTACGGGCACCACGCCGAGCCTTCGCTCGTAGCGATGTCGGCGTAAGGTTCGCGGAATCGTCGATCGCCAAACGGTCCTGCATACCCTGAAAGACACCAACGGCTGCCGTCAGCTTCGGCCAGTCTTCATCCTGAAGCTTGCCCCGCAGCAGCGCCTTCAGGTCGATACGCCCCAGCTGGGCGAGGAATCGGAACTGCAACGCCCTTGCCGGCATTTCCATGCTGTAGATCTGGATCGACTTCCCGGGAGAAGCGTCAAGGATCGGCTTGGCCCAGTTCATCACCAGGGACGTCTTGCCCATCGAGGGACGCGCCGCGACGATGATCAGATCTGCAGGCTGCAGGCCGCCAGTCATTGCATCCAGATCGGGCAGGCCAGTAGGAACACCCGTCACCTCCGTTTCGGAGTTGAAGTTGCTATCGATCTCGTCGATGACGGCGCTCAGGACTTCGCCCATGTCGGCAAAGTCCTGGTCGCGTTCATCCTGGCTGAGACCGAACAGGGCGCGCTCCGCTTCTTCATGAACCAAGGCTACGTCGGCCCCAGGCTCGTAGGCCTGCCGGCTCATCTCGAAGCCGATGGAGATCAAGCGGCGCAGATGGGCTCGCTCAGAAACGATCTTGGCGTAGTGAACGATGTTCGCGACCGAGGGAGTATTTTTGGCGAGCTCGGCCACGTAGGCCAGGCCTCCCCAGCCAGACCGCCCTTCCAACACCTCACACACCGTCACGATGTCGAACGGTTCGCTACGGTCCGCCAACTCCAAAATCGCTTCGAAGATCTGGCGATGATCGTTCCGGTAAAAATCCTCCGGGTGGACTTTATCCGCGACCAGATCCCAGGCCTTGTTATCCAGCAGCAGACCACCAAGGACGCCTTGTTCGGCCTCAATCGAGTGCGGAGGCACATTGAGCTGTCTTTCCATTGTTCAGGAACTCCTCATTAGCTCGAAAGAATACGCCATCCGACATACAGGATCACGCCAACAACAACGCAGATCAGGACCTGCCACCTCGCTCGGTCTTCGCCGGCATGCCGCCCGCGAATGAACGCTCGGCGCTCAACCGTTTCCGCAAGGTCAAGCTCCAGATCTCGAAGCACTCGCTCACAATCAGGCATTCGGGTCCTCCGGCAGAAAATCCGCGACAAGTGGAAGCAGGATCCTCACCGAGCTCCGCATGTGGAACTTGGTCGGAGACCGTGCAATGCGATCCATCAGCAGATACCAAACGGCGAAGAGGCTACCTCCCTCCATCGGCCGCAGCTCGATGTCGGTTTTGGTCGACTGGAACTCGACTTGAGCTCGGTTGAATAGCACCGTCTGCCGGCAAGCCGCCGCGAGTTCCCTGATCGGGCCTTGGAGCTCAGCAAGCCGTTGACTGATCGCTTCCGGGCTATCGTACCCATCGAGAGCGTCCATCAGCTCAATGAACTGGTCGTCGATCGATTTGCGTCCGATCTCGGCGTCCCATTCGGCCACCCGCTCGGAGCAACAACTGCAGACGCCCTCGCCACGGCTGTAATCCACCCGCAGCCAGTAACAGGGCCCATCCTCTGAAACGCAGGCGCACATATCAGTGCACCCGCAACCGATACACTCAGCAATCATGGGCACCCCCTCAGCTCATCTTCACAGGCACGGTTAAAGCCGGCCTGCCACTCTTCCGCCAACTTTGTTCCAGCCGGATACGGGTTATCGTCCAGATTCTTTCCGTCACGAAACGCCTGGTTGCCCAGCTGCCAGGCAGCGCCTGCAGCGGGCTGCTCAGTAGTCATTCAACGTGCCCTCGGCCTGGGTCTGCTCGATCAACCGCACGAGCTCGGTTTCACCCTGAACGCGAACAACCTCCGCGAGATGTCGCTCAGCAGCGGAGATCAAGCGGCGCTTCGCTTTCATGTGCAGCAGGCCGCACTGCCGACCTGTCTTGAACTCGGAAATGACGTAGGCGACGTGCTCCAGAGGCGCAACAGGGGGATGAATGGCGAAACGGAACGACCGCCCTGCTATCGGGTAGTCGAATGCGCGAACCACGCGAACTTCACTGAAGATGAGCCCGCGCCCGTTCGAGCGGGGTACAAGCATGGTCGCTTGAACTGACTTTCCGACCACGACAGCCTCCGAAGGCTTAACCAAGTAATAACAATGTTATTACTTGGTTATCACCTGGTCAACCCTCACATCCGAAGAGCGGGGCGCCCGACCTGGCGCTGCAGCGCGTCCTCGCGGAAGTCCTCGTCAGGGGAAACCCGGTCTCCACCGCCTCGCGGCCAATACCCGACGGCGCGAATATCAAGCGTCCGGCCAGCCAGCTCGAAATTGCGGTCGCTGACAGAGTGGAACCACTCGGCCAGCTCGCGAATATCGACGCGCTCGATCGAACGCAACGTTTCCGCCGCGGCGTCCTTGACGATGCCTTGAATGCTCACTTCCAGGACGTCACCACTATTCGCCGAGCAAACCATCGAGAACCCTTCGCCCGAGACAGTGAAGCGATCATGCCCCCAGTAGGGCGACGGATTAGCTCGGTTGACGACCTGCGCGGCCGCGAGCTGGACATACTCGTTCAAGAGCCCGTCGTACTCGCTCCTATGAGCCCGGAAAACCGAGAGCCCGTCGACCGACGTGCAGATCCGGCTGTAGAGCTCGTGAATGCGGTTGTATACATTGAGCAACCTGGTCGCCGGTGCCTTGCCGTCGACAGAGGGTTGCGCCTGTTGGGCACGGGCCGTGCCCCCAGCTGACACCTGGTTGAGTGAGTCGCAGCGCCGAAAGGCCGCCTCGATACTCCGGTAGCTCACTTCCAGCTTCTTGTTGAGCAGCGTGTCGTAGGGAACAAAGCCCAGCTTGGCATCTGCTTTCACCATGAAGCGCATCAACGATAACGACATGACTCCCCTCCACTCACGCTGCGTTAAAAAGCTTGGCGGCCATCTGCTCTTCGACGAGGCCGGGATCCTGAACAGAGTCATCGAGCAGATCCTGCTCAATGCTTTCCTTGTGCTGCAGCAGTAGTACGACCTGCTCGTCGATCGTCCCGGAGATCACGGGCATCAAGACGGTGACGGCTCTTTTTTGGCCGTTTCGGTAGGCGCGATCTTCGGCCTGTCGCTTCGCCGCAGCAGTCCACGGTAGCGACGCGAAGAACACGTAGTTGGCAGCGACCAGGTTCAGGCCTACACCGGCTGCTTTGGTCGTGCCGATGAACACCTTGACCGCCGGATCCGACATGAAGGTGTCGATCGCTTTTTGCTTTCTTGTTCCAGAATTAGATCCGGTGAAGGTCACCGTCTGGATCCCGGCCTTGGCGAACTCGTCGGCCAGGTAGGCCACAGACTCGGTGTACTCGCAGAAGATGATCGACTTGTCGTCGTCACCCAATGATGTGATCGTATCGATCAGCCACGAAGCCTTTAGACGCTCCAGTAGCTGACGGATCTTTCCGATTTTGACGATGGCGGTCTGCGTGTTGTCGGAGACCGCTGCTAGGTACTGATCACGCTCGCCAGTCGCTAGATCTACATACTTAAATTCGTGACGTTTGCCCTTCAACGAAGCCAGTACATCTTTACGCCGGCGCAACATCCATTCGGAAACGCGCTCGCTCAATGCCTTCCTGAGCTCTGGAGAGCCGGCAAAGTCCGACAGAAAATCGCTAAGCGGAATGGCTCCGATTGGGTGACCGGAGAGCCGCAGCAGGTTATGCAGCTCGCTCTCCCGGTTCAGCACCGGAGTCGCAGTCAGAAGGAACCGGCGCTCGATATGCTTCGAGAGCAGGAAGGCATTTCGGGTACGGGTGGAGTCGGGCTCCTTGAGATAGTGAGCCTCATCGCACAGCATCACTCGGAAGCGCACATCGCCGTCGCTCATGGCCTGAACGACGGCGCCCAACCTCTCGTAGTTCACGATCAGCCAGTCAGCCTGCGACCAGGCCTCGCCATCGCCGCAAATCACAACCTTCGCGTCGGGCTGGATTATATGGATCTCCCGCTCCCAGTTGATCCGCAGGCTGGCTGGGCAGACCACCAGCACTGCACCCGGCCCCGTGACCAAGCTCGCAGCGACGACAGCCTGGCGGCTCTTCCCGAGCCCCATATCATCGGCCAGCAGACAGCTTGAGTACCTTAGGAGATGACGAACGCCCACTTCCTGGTAGGCATACTCACCATGCAGCCCATATGCCTGGACAGCCTTCGCCAAATCCGCCTCGTTGATCCAAAGCTCCTTCATCGGTTTTGCGATCACGCTCAACATCGCGTTCTCGCCTTCCGCATCCCCAGCGCCGACTCGCTCAGGGACCATACCGCCCACCTGAACACCTGGTCGGTCTCCCTCACCCATCGAAGCATGCTGCTCCAGAACGATTTCGGTATCGCTGAGGAAGATGTGTTCTCGACGGATTCCAGCCTGCGTCTCCAGCACCTCAAGCAATCGCGGCAGGGCAACCTTCACCCGCCAGGCATTTCGATTACGCAGGAAGGTGCCCTGCAGGCCCTGCAACGTGCTAACTAGGAGAGGATCAAACCGCGATAGGCAAACGAAGTCTCCGCCCTCAACAGGGAAGATCTGGACATCCAGGAAGGGCGCGAACAGGTCCGGATCGGGAGACGCCAGGGCGATGCGAAGCTTTTGCGCAAACTGCCCGACATCGTAGAGGATTCCGGATGGCAGGTTTTCGGCCAAACTCGCCGCGAATGCGCCATTGATTTTCGAGCGGTCGAAGGCCCACATACGGCCCTGGCCAAACCAGGTACCACCATGCTTCTCACGGAAAAAGGCGCTAATCCAAGGAGCGAAAGCCGTGGACAAGCCCACCCGGAACCCGTCAGAACGGACCCCCTGAATGAACTCTTTCGGTGACTTCTTGTAGTCGGACAGCTTCATGCGCTAAAGCTTTCTCAGCAAATTAGCGCTTACTATAGCCTAATGAAAGTCAAAAGATCGAGAGCAACCCATCTGCTCTCAGAGAGACCACCAAGCCAGCAATTTCGCCAGGTCGACCTCGCCAAGCCGAGCCCTTCCCCACTCCAATGCCGTGCGGAAGTCAGCCTGCCCGGATGTAGCAGGCTCGACGCGCACCGAGTCAGCGCCGGCCAGTGGGGCACTCAGCATGCCAGCCACCAGCAAGGCTTCATCTACTGAGGAAATCACATCCGCGTGCTCAGCACCCCTGAGACGATAACGAACTGAGCAGGAGCCAACCCAACCCTGGAACTCAGCCGCGACCACACCAGGTAGGCGCATATCGGCGACCAAGCGCCTATGGCGAATGAATTTCGCCACCGGTGAACTATCCGCAGCCAACTTGATCACGACCGGCTCCTATCAACAACAGTCCTGCACATGCCAATTCGCGCAGCGACAGCCCTCTTCCGGCCCCACCGATACCCCCATACCCAGACAGCAAAGACAACCAGCAATCCCCACAACCCAAGCCCGAGGCCAATCGGGACAGCCACACCGAAACAGCTAGACACTACCACCGGCAACAGAAACAGGACTGCAAAGGCAATAGACGCCCAGACCGCCCCTGCAGCACCCGCTCCTTTCGAAACCTCTTCCGGAAGGGCGCCATAAACGATTCGACCGTGACACCCCCGGCACACATGATCGCCGGGGGAAAATTCCGCTCCACAGCCACCACAGGTATATGTCTCTGCCACCACCAACACCCCTTCGCTCGCAACTTACGGTGGACTATCCGTGGCGTGATCTAGGTTTCAAAATCACGCCACGGATAGATGCCTCAGCGCTCAGCCTGGCGCTTGATGAAACGAAGAGCGTCAGCATTACCTGCCTCTGCTGCCTGCTGCATCAATGACTCGAATTCGCCTTCGTCGCCGTCACGGAGGCGCAGCGCCGCGAGGGTGAAGAGCGCCGTTCCGTTCCCTTGGCTCGCCAAAGCTTCGAGAGAGGTCCTGTTCTCTTTCGGGAAGTTCTGCGCAAGCCAGATGATCGCTTCCGGCTTGCCCTGCTCAGCGAATTTTCGCATCACCGGCTCCAACTTAGCGCGATCAGCCTCTCGATCCATGGACTGCAGCCACGACGAGACAGGGCCACGTTCGCCGAGGACCGCCATGCCCCCGCAAAATAAAATGGCGATGGCCAAGAGGGTGAGACCTACCCGCTTGCGCGCACTGGGTTTGACCAGCAAGACGACGTCCCGCTTATGCGGCCAATCGGCATCGCTCAAAATGCTTGTATTCGACATCTAGCGTCCCTAGTAAGGTGAATGGATATGGGGCGCCCTACCCGAAAGGTGAACGGATATGGGGAGACCGCGCCAGACGTGCGTTCTACGCGGCTCACAGAAGCGCCCAGGCACTTCAAAGGTGAAAGTTTATGGGGAGCGCCTTTTCACGGTGAAAATCCCCCCACTTCAACATCATCATTTAGCCGCTACATAGCGCATCTGCTCCCATGCAAGGCGGATTCGACAGCCTCCTCGACGCTTTCGCCATCCAGCACAAATCGCCAGACATCATCGAGCCGCCCATTCGCTTCCAGATCTCGCCATACGTCGCCATCGATCACATGACCGATACCGGTACGCCCTTCGATCGTCGGCACAACTCCAACCTTCTCCGTCGGCGAGTCGGAGGGACTTTCCGGCTGCCACTCTGGCGCTGTGGACACCAACTCGCCTTGCTCGTTAATCGAAACCTTGAACGTGCCGGCATTCCCATCGCGACAAAGGACCATTGCGCTGATGTAGTTCTGGTTCATCGCCCCTCCCACTCAATCGGTCGTAACCACGATCTTGACTGCCTTCGTCGGCATCCCCCACCTGGCGGCCAGCTGGATCGCCTCTCGACGCGATACCGGCCCATGGCAGTCACCCCAGCCGCGACCATGGGCGGCATACCAGCCATCCGGGTTTCTGCATACGCCGGCCTTGCCCCGCGCTGCACGCTGTTTAAGTACCCGTAAACGATTCATCCGACCTCCTTACCAACTTGTTCGGCCACAACCACCCTCTACGCCATCGACCGCCCCTTCAGTGCTCGAAAATGACTTTGTGGCCCAGAGAGGGCCCTACGAGCGTCAAAGGACGTTCGACCTCTACATGCCCTGTCTGGCGTCCAAATTGGCCTTTGGGTTTTCGATCACAACACTCAACATCAACATTCAGCGCGCCCAAAATAATCTGATGGCCACCCTACCCTTTGCGACCTAGATCGGCGAGGGCCTCAACGAGTCCGCCTCGTGCTGTCGAACTATTTCCTGAGTAAGCCCGCTGGATTGAGCATTCAGCATGTCCAGATACCCTTCCGCCCCCAGACCTTGATCGCCTGGCAACTGAAAGACGGGCTGACGTCCGTGAGCCGTGATTTCGTCGACCAAAGCCATTCTGGCAACTTGCTGAGCAGTGGCGTGCTCCCCAACGAGATCGAGCAGCGCCTTGTACATCTCGGAAGACCGCAGCTTCTCTTCAGCGAGAATGTGCGGATGACGCAGATCGTTCTGCAGGAGTACATCGACCAGGCGTGAAGCCCGACCATCGACATCCAGGGCAGGTCGGCTCTCACCAGAAAGGACCAGTGCCGGCAACAACTTCATAGCCTCGTCAGCCCATGTCGCCGGCCGGCGCTGAATCCGCTCGTAGAGCTCAGCCTTCTCGGCAACTTCGCTCACAAAGGCATGCCGCAGCTGCCTGTTAGAAAGGGGATCCAACGTCTCGAAAATTTGCTCAACGGCGTCATACAGTTCGGCGACGTGCATGCCGCGATAGCTACTTGCGTCCAGCCGCTGAAGGACAATCCCGAGCATGTGCTCCGTCGCATGCTCGGGATCCGCCAACGAAGCCCCGCGGAAGGCCCCCAGCGACGCCGCTGCGTTGACGAAGGAGCCATCCTTGCTCGCATGCGCGAGCGCTACAGCGAGGTCGGCCTTGAGCTCGCGAAGCGCAGTGCCATATAACTTTCCGGCTACCCCAAACTCAGCAATGGCACGACGCCGCAGGTCATCACCACTCACATCGCGGCAATGCTGCAGCTCGTGGACCGTCGCAAAAAACAATTTTTCCTCTGCCGACTGAAGGACCCGAGGCCCACCATTGATCGCGTCATCCACATATTTGAGACCGGAATCGCTGATAGCCATATCGGCGCCGACGCCTTCAAGACCGCCAACAAAGCAAAGAGTCTCTCGCTCACTCCAGAGGTACTTCTTCTCCGACAATTTGATGGCGAACTGGCGGTCCCCACCTCGCTCTGCTGCCAACCAGAAACGGCTCTGCGGATCCAGAAGGTCTGGGGAACCTCGCATCAGAAAAGCGGGGGCCTGGCTGACGAACTGCATGAAATCAGCCGATGATGTCGACACGATTCGGATAGAAGTAGAGCCCGGAGCCGCCAGATTCTGAAGCTCCTGGGAAATGGAGTCCTGCCCCAGATGAGCCAGGCCCGAGAGACCCGCCTGGCGGCCATCTGCAGCGCTCACCGGCGCTGCCAAACACAATGACGCCAGGACGCCGGCAGCAATCGTTCTGAGCAGTGTCTTCGCCCCAGGCGTAGAACCCTCTTTCGAGTGCACAACAGTCGTCCCGGACATCAGAAAATCGGTAACTCCGCTACCCATGCAGTCCTCCGGACAACGGAACATGCCGGACCTCGGTCACTCCGGGCCGCGGCTGGAAAAGCACGTGAAGACCCGCCGCCTCGATAATCTCAAGGCATTGACTCTCCACGGCCGGCAGGACGATATCACCGGCCTCGCTCTTGATCCGGACATCACGTCGAACGTCGAGAGGCCTCGACACCACCTGCACAACGGCATCGTGGAACGGCCAATCGGACGCAAGCCAGAGTAAGGCGCAAGACTGCACGCCATCGAGCTCACCTCGGTGCAAGAGGTATTCGTCGAGCACAACCGGCAGAGCGGATGTCATAGCCCGATCCTCGCAACACCGAGAGCGAGCTGCCGGCTTTCCTGCAGATCGGGCAGCTCTTCCAGGATGGGGCCTACATGAAACCCCTGGACGAGCCCCACGCGCAGCTCCCTCAGCCGGGCGAGCTTTTCTTCGGAGTCGACATGCTCGGCGATCAACTCACCGCCGAACGAGCGCGCAAGATCCCGGATAGGCAGGATCTCTCCGCTGCTGCAGAGCCTTGCAACCAAGTCGCCACTCAGCTTCAGGTATTCCGGTTGGATTTCGCGCACGAGCGGCGCGGTAAAGTAACCATCGCCGAAGTCGTCGATGGCCACCTTCGCGTTCAATAGGCGAACCGCCGCGACGAACTGCTGGATCCTCGGCATGTCGTTGATCTGCGCAGTTTCGGTGATCTCGAAAACGACCTGGTGTGCCAGATCCATATTCTTGAACACCAGCGAAAGCAGCTCGTTACAGGATTCTTCTATCGTCAACACGGACACGTTAACAGCGACGCGCACATATGGCCGATCGCGCAGTAAACGGAAAACATGCCGCAGCACTTCGAAGTCGATGAGGTCGATGAAACCGAATTCCTCGCCCAGCTGCAGTAGTTTTACATGCCCGGAACGGACCCCCCTCGTTCTGGCAAGGGCTTCGTAATGCGAGACAGCACCTGTCCGAGCGTCCACGATCGGCTGGAACACCGGGCTTACTACTTTCCGCATTCGTCCCCCCTCGCCTATTGGCAGTTCTTACAGCTCTTTGGATGCCCAATTGATCGGTGCATCAGTGATCGCCTCGATCGAGTTCAGGTGAACCCACAAAGCACGCTTCGCATAGACACGCGCCTCGCCGGCGATCCGCTTCAGCTCGGCCGAGTTCAGAGGAGCGATACCCTGGTGAATGGCGTTACGGAGAGCGACCACTAGTTCCAGGTGGCTGTAACTATCCGCAGCTCCGCCGAAGGCTTGATGCACGGCGCGAAATAGATCCGCGTTATCACGAGTGATCGAATCCAGGTCTCCCAGATCAACAGGGCGGGAGCTGTCCTGGATCGGCACATAACCGGTTCCGTCGACGTTGAGGTAGGCGACGGAAAACTCTTTGCCATGCGCGGTCACCGACTGAGCCTGGACCACTTTGCGGCCGAGGCCGTTCGCCTCGAACGCGATATCGTCCAGCTCAACATAGTGGCCGGCGGGGAACTGAACGGCCGACTGGATGACGACCTGCGGATAGGTGAATTGGGTATTCAGAGCAACAGTCATGGCGATACCTCTATCTGAATTGGCAAATGTTATTTTCTGTTATTATTGCGTATTGTCAACGGACTTTCAGGCTATTCCCGCCCTCTTCCAGCTCGTTGCTCATACGCTGAACTCCCGCCAACATTTGCGCCTCGGACAGCAGCGAATTCGCAAACTGGTCTTCCTGCAGCTCAACCAGGCCGTCACGCATTTCTCTACGCAGTTCACGACTGACCTGAGCGGCCGCCCCGGTTTGCACCCGAGAAAGGCGCTCCAGGGTTTCGTTGATAGCATTCAGTCCACCGGCCACCTTGTGCGCCAGGGCGTTCAGGCTGGGATCCCGAGCACGCAGTTCACGGATGCTCTCGGCGCCGGCGTTCAGCTCGTTCACCGCCCGCCCATGGACCAGGTAGTCCTGCACCTGCTGCAAATGGCGCCGGATCTCCAGGTGGTAGAAGTTCTTCGCCGACTCGACATAGAGCGGCAAACTGAAGCCTTGGCCGTTGGCCGCCCGATTGCGGTATTCCAGATTCAGTCGCTCGGCGAAAAAATCCTGCCGCTCTTGCTTCGCAATGGCTGCGGGCAGGCCCGCGACTTCCTGGCGTCTCATCATCTGTTCCAGCTGCTCCCGGTACAGGTAAATCACGTCGGCAGCGATGCTGTCTTGGATCCGCACCAACACGTTGCGGTCCAGCCCATTCGGTACGGCTGCGACAGCACGCAACTCGTCAATCACCAGATCTCTCACGCCGATCATCATCTCTGCCCCTTATGCGGCTACTTGTTCGGTGTACTTGCAACCCGACCGGAAGCCCTCGCAGCCGATAAACGGCCCATTGCCTCCCATTCGTTTCATCAATTGGCTGCCGCATTGCGGACAGGCCTTGCCGACCGGCTCCGGTGCGACACGAGGGCCCGAGCTTCCACCTTTGCCTGCCCCCGCTTTCGCCGGCCCCGTGTAGGGGATATTCAGGGGTTTGGAGCGGATCTCCGCGATCACCTTGGTAATCCACGAGCGCTGCATCGCCTCAAATCGATCGATGGTGCTTCTGCCCGCCTCGATCTCGCGCATCGCCGTTTCCCACAACGCGGTCATGTCCGGTTTCGCGATCTCGGCAGGCAGCGCCTGGATCAGCGCCCTGCCGGCTTGAGTCGAGATGATGAATTCTTCCTTCTGCTTACCCTTCGGCTTCACGAACTCCACCTGGGCCAGGTCGACCAACTTCGGCACGAAGGTATGCCTTGTTGCAGGGGTCCCCAGGCCGCCTGCGGCTTCTTCTTCGCCCGCTTTCCGGTCATCGATCATCTGCTTGAAGATCGCTTTGATGCGCTCGTCGGTGACGTACTTGTGCACGTTGATCATCGCGTCGAGCAGCGTGGCGTCAGTGAAGTGATCGGGTGGCGTGGTTTTCTTCGCAGTGATGTCCAGGCCTTCACATAGGGCAGCATCCCCAACAGCCATCGGCGGCAGCACGTCGTTCTCGCCGCTGTCGTCTTCCCCTTTCTTCTTCGTTTTCATGCCCGGGTAAAGGGCCTTCCAGCCCGGCAGAAGCGGGGTGGTGCCGGAGGTACCGAAGCGCTGCCCCGAGACCTCGACCACTACCTCTACCTGGCGGTAGCGATGAAGCGGCATGAACTGCGCCAAATAGCGTCTGCAGATTTCCTCGTAGAGGTCCTGCTCGATCCCCGAAAGGACGGAGATATTGGCCCGTCGCGTAGTGGGAATGATCGCGTGGTGGACCGGAGTCTTGGACGTGTTCCAGGCTCGCGACTTGCGAGTTAGATCAATGTCCTGCAGCGGTGCACCAAATTGCAGGTTATTCGTGACGGCGGCATACACTTCAGGAGCATCAGCATGCTGACTCTCAGGCAGATACTGGCAGTCGGATCGCGGATAGGTGGTGAGCTCATGCTTTTCATAGAGGCTCTGCAGGGCCTTCAGCACCGCATCCGACTTGTAGCCGAATTTCTTCGACGCCAGGATTTGCAGCTGGTCGACAGAGAACGGCAAAGGGGCCGACTCGGTCTTTTCAGTGTCGCTGTATTCGACCACCTTGCCAGTCTTGCCTTGGACCGCAGTGTTCAACTGGTCGGCTACTCGCCGATCCAGCAGCCGCCCTCTTTCATCCAGCCCCGCCTGGCTGGGGTACGGTTTCCAGCGCGCACGGAAATCGCCTTTGGTGACCTTGAATCGCGCCGAAAGCGCGAAATAATCAACGGGAACAAAATTTTCGATCGCCAGGTCACGCTGGACGATCAGCCCCAACAACGCGGTCATCACGCGGCCGTAGGCTATGTGCGACCCTTGAAATCCACATTCCTTCGCGTGAAGGGAAATGGCACGACTGAGGTTCATCCCCGCCAGCCAATCAGCCCTTGAGCGCGATCGCGCTGCGTCACGAAGACCGATGAAGCCGGCGTTGTCGCACTCCCCCTTCAAACCGTTCGCGACAGTCGTCTCATCGAAACCAGAAATGAGCACGCGCCGCACCGGTTTCCGGTTGCCCAGAAACTCCAGGATCTCGTCGATAAGCAACTGCCCTTCGCGGTCGGGATCCCCGGCATTGACCACCACAGTGGCCTTCGCGACAAAAGACTTGATCGTCTTGAACAGATCTTTTTTCTCGGAGTCGAGCGCTATCGACCACCCTGGTAAATCGCTCTGCCCAGGGAAGAGCGGCAGGTGATCCCAACTCCATTTGAACTTGCCGTTCTTACCCTTCGGGGCGCCTGGGAAAGCAGCTCCGATGTAGTAATCGGGTTCTTCGAGCGCAAAAATGTGCCCCGCAGCCCAGCAAACCGCCCAACCATTTCCTTCCGCAAAAGTCCCCCCCCTGTTGGTTATTGGCGAGGTCTTTGACAAGACCTGAACCATGGCCTTACCCAGCTTTGGCTTCTCGGCGACGTAGACTTTCATCTCAAGATGCCTCCACTGGCCAATTGCGAAACGGTTTCCAAGCCGAGTTCGGAAGGTTTGGTATCATCAAAACGAGTTCGAAAAAGGAGTCCATCAGATGGACAAACAACTGAAAGACTTGGTGAAAAAAGCCGGCACCTTCGCTCGGGAAAAAAACGGGGGCCTTTCTCACCGAATCCGCACCAAACTTGACGAGATCAAGCCCGCCATTGCGGTGCTTGCTCAGGAGCGTCTCACCCCCAGCGATATCCGCGAGTTCATTCAGAAGGAAACTGGCATGAAGATCGGGATCCAGAACCTTCGCCGGTACCTGAAGGACAGCTTGAACTACCCCCCGAATGGATCCGGCGGCAAAGATTCGGCCGCGGGAGAGTGATACCAGGGCAATGCTTCTACGCGCTTGCATCATCACCCCCTAGCACCCTCATACCCTGCATGGCCAACAGCAGATCGGCCATCACTTCGCCACCCTCACCGGCGGGCACCAAAAGCTCACCGGAGCTTTCCGAAAACTCGACCTGCATTACCGGCTCACGGATGACGCCGGCCTCGGCCTTTTTCCACTCGGATACCGAAAATCGGATCCGGTGCTCGTCATCACCCTCAATCCACTCAACTGCGGCATCTGCCCCAGTGCTTTGATCAGCGCTAACAAACCCGAGCTGCACATAAGGCAGCTCGCGGCCGATACCCGATGGCATTTCCATGCGGGAGCAGAATTTCTCGAATGGCGTCATGCAGCCTCCCTAAGCTTTCACAGCGCGCATGCGCTCTTCATTTTCACTTTCATTAGAGTATATGACACCTCTTAAATTGTTAATAGCTTGTCTCAAAGAGGATTCCGCATATAGCGAAACGCCCTGCCTGTACAAAATCCCCATCGCTTTCGAGATGTTTTCGGTGGGAAACTTGGCCACCATCACCTTCCGCGTACCGGCGAAAGGCCCGGTAACCTTGATCAGGTCCTCGTTCGCAAAGTAACGACCGCCCCAGACCTTGCTTCCGGGAACCTCCATGACGGCCATGCCGTCCTGCAGGAAAAGACGCATCTCGCTTTCGTCGTCATCGCTCAAGCCTGGCGAAGTTGTGAGCTTCACCGCTGGGAACCGGTCGAGTACCTCACCACACATAGCCGCCGTTTCCACGCGAACTGGCAGGCTTTGCAAATGCTTGAGGTCGACGCCCCTGGCCATCAGCACCCCGCGGTGACGCGCACCCCGCTCATCGGTGTAAATGATGCTGCTGCCGATGGAGCCCGCAGCCGCGATCTGCGCGGCCTTGAACAGGTTGCCGTCGAGAATCAGCCGCTGGTATGTCACGTTCCCTGCGGGCGCAGTGTCGAACCGCAGCATGAGGTCATCCAGCAATCCGGCCTTTGGCATGATCCGGAACTGGACGTCGTCCTGCAGGCTGTAGAGCGTCCGGTCGATCAGCGTTTGCCGGCCCGGTACTGCAAAGCTGAGCTCATACCCTCCAAGCAGGTGGATGTGTTTCGGGTTGTCAGGCACGGCGATCGAAGCGATAACGCCGAAATCAGTTTCACCGTCGTTGTTGGTAAACCTGGCTACGGCCCCGACCTGCAGTCCGTCGAGGACGCCATCAAGCACCTTGAGGCGGTGCATCATCTTCTGAACAGAGTTCGGCCTCTTAGCCGCCAACGCCTCGTCAACCGACTTGCAATCCTTCGCTAAAACGGTTTCCAGAAACTTCCGTCGGTTGACCGCAAGGAACCCCTTGAGGGCAAGGAAGAAGTCCTGGTTCTGACGTCGCTCATGATTGATCCTGAAGTGCTCAACCGCAGCAGAACCCTCACGAACCAGGCGCTTGACGGCATCCGACCTCATCGGATCCAGCGCGACGTCATACTCGATCGTCTTGGCGAAGACCGGCTGATTGAATGCGCTATCGGAATGGGGATTCCCGCTCTCGTACACCACCCGCGCCACCTCCCGCGCTCGCACATCAAGCTCTCGCGATTTCAAGGGGTTCACGCCCTTGGCGTCGAGCTCCTTGATGACCCGGAGGTATTCATTGGTGAGCGCTTCGTAGATCTGCTCTTGCTCGACCACACGCAGCATCACAAGCCGACTGGTCAGCTTGTTGATGAAGTACGATTCTTCGCGCTCGTCCTCATTCTCCAGATTGATGTCGAGACGCTGCGCAATTCGCGGATTGGCCTCCAAATACCGGAAGGCGACCTCGTCACCAATGGCATTGATGAAGTCCGGTACCGATCGGTCCAGAGCAGCGTTGTCCTGGTTTGCGGTTGTATTGGCAGATAGCTTCCGGAGCTTGGAATTCTGCATCGCGATGGGCCGGGCCTCGCCGATCAAGCCCGACGACAACGTCTCGATTTCCGGCGACGACGTTTGGCCCTTCCGGTTGACGCGACCGAAGAACTGCACCCGAGTGTTCACGTCCGCGGCGGACTGAAGCTCGATCATTACCCGGCGCCGCTGGTCAGGGAACTTTTCGCCGGCATGCAAGCTGATACCCGTGCTGCCGGCACGTGTCAGCAGAAGGGCATCGGTAGTGCCCGTCACGAAGTCCTTCACGATCTGCGCCTTGGGCCGTTCAAGCACAGGCGATGCAAAGAAGCTCCCTGCTCGCTGATGGATCTGCAGCTTGCGGCCGGAAAGCTCATCGCAGATGAAACCAGCCGTCGCGATTCGGGTTCGGATCTCATCCAGTGGCGACACCGGCAGATCCGGGAAGTCATTGATCAACCCGTCCACTGTCGAAACCACATCCATGAACTCTTCGGAGGTCACGGGGACCTTGGTGGCCTCACCATAGCGGTTGGTCTCCACGTAGTAGGTCAGGCGATGCAGCATGCGGTGCAGCACATCCCGGAAGGTGAGATAGCCATCCAGTTCGGTCTCGCCCTGCAGGCTGGTTCCGAACTCTTCGGCATCAACGTCATCGAAGCCAGGCCGTAGGTCGGCCACAATGTCCACCAGGAGGGACTCCATGGTGTTCTCCAACACGATGACAGGCTTTTTGCCCTCTTCCAGGGCCTTGATAGCCCTGTCAGCAGCGAGGTCTGTCTTGATGGCCATCATGAACTGGCGGTAAATCGCGTAGAGGCGCGACCCAAAGTTGGTGCTGACCGCTCCCATCCGGTTGCCTTTGCGCTCCACCTCCGGAATGGCTTCAAGTGCTTTTTTGATCTCCTTGTTCCGCTTGTTGACCAACTCATTGATGTCGCCGGCCAAGTAGTTCATCAGCTCCAGGATCTCGGCGAGCTTGTCCGAAAGCGATCGATTTCGTTCCTCTCGCCCGTCGTCGCTGACGGTGCTAAATGCCAGATTGCTGAGGTCATGCTCGCGCCGAATAAACACGCCGTCCCGAGCCAGCATTCCCGAGAGCACCTCCTGCAGAACCTCGCCGCCAATGGCGAGCGTCTCCGGTAACGCTCCCATATCCACTGTTTCGGGGAAGAGCTCGGAATACAGCATCACGTTCTTGCCAGCCTTCATGGCCGTCGCCGAGGAGTAAACGACGAAGTCGGCGTTGTCGATGGCGAGACCGATGTTCTGCCCGGTATTCGACTCGCCGGCCGCGTTGTGCGCTTCATCCAGCAATAACGCTTTGCCCTCCGCGATCTGGCTGATCCAGCGCGCCTTCGAAGATTTGGCTCTGTCCCGGTTGAACTGGGAATAAGTACCGAGCACCAGGTTGTAGGCGGGATCCACCACCCCGCCATCGAGCGCGGCCTGGATCACCGCCTTGGGTGTGGCTGGAACCAGTTTGTTGCCAGAGATCGGATCGAAGATCGACACTCCATCGTTGACGATCATCGGCGTGAAAAGCTCGGCCGATCCGATGTCGCTGATGTCCCGCCAGAAGTCCGTGAACAACGTCGGCGTTTCGGTTAGGAAGACAACCGTCTTCTGCTGCAGGACCGAGTACCTGGCCAAGGCAGCCATCACCCGCCCTTTACCCAACCCTGTCTGGTCCGCCTCCAGGAAGCCCCTCCCCTTCTGCAAGGAGTTGATGGCCAGGGCCACGGCGTCAACCTGCTCAGGGGAGAGATAGCCGCCCAACTCCTCCACGGACCACCCCAGTTCAGCCGCCACGAAACCGTCGACATCGCCCTCTTCTCGCACAACCTCTGTCAGAGCCATACGGGTAGGCGTCGCCAGGTTTCGGGGGACCATCGCTGTGGCCTCGCCGGCTCGGCTGAAAGCCGCATATGGCGACTGGTACGAGTTTTCTTCTTCCTCGCTGCGATCCACCGGCGCGACCGCCCTTGCCGCACCGGACTCCGTCTCAACTGGGGGATGGGATTGCTCAGCTGAGCGATCCTCCACCGGGGCATCGCCATCGAGCTCGACGACGGCCGAATCGCTGAGCGCTTCCTGAAGGCCCATTTCAGGAGTTCGAATCTCCGCCAGGCCATACTTCTCGTACATGCCGGCAGCCCATTCGAACACCTCGTCGTGGTCCAGCAGCACCGGCAGCCGATCGGGCACTTGGGCATGCCCGGCTTCCTTCCTCCCGACCACGACGATACGAATCGGGAAAGAAGCCCCCTGCTTGGTGTAAATCCCACCATCCACCTCGACGGCGTCGACCTGGTAGCGATCCGCCAACCAGTTGAAGAGATACCGAGAACCGCCTGTGACGAGCCCGGCCTGGCTGTCAAGGTAGCTGTCCGCGCCGATGATATAGACCCCTACGCCGTCGTCCGCCCGCGCCTGCAGCGACCGGATCATGATCAGGTGGTCTACCCTGCTGACCTTGAGCCCGGACATCATGCGGGGTGGCTGCAGGCCCCCAAATGGCGGGTTGCTTAAAACGACATCGAAGTCCCCGCCACCATTAAGCGAGCGGAAGTCGAAGGATGTGGCATCGCCATGCTGGAGGTTCGCCTCCGACCGGTCTCTCCGGATCGCATCAAGGCGCCGAGCGTCGAGCTCGACGCCGGCCAAGGCGGCGTCCTTGACGGTGCATACCAGCGAGCCGTTGCCAATCGTCGGCTCCAGAACAGAACGCCCCTTGAAGCCGCCAACGATTTGCTGGACAGCAACACTCAATGGAAGCGGCGTCGAATACTGCTGCAGAGCAACGGATTCGGAGGTACGTGCAGCCAGCGGCGGTTGCCCTTCGTGCAGCTTGATGGCCAGACTGTAGGCAGCTTTAGGCGTCATCCCAGGTTGTTTGCGAATGTGCCGAACCAGCGCGGCCTCGATTGCCTCCTGTACCTCTCTTGCCCGAGGAGAAGAGAGAACAGCCCCCTCAGGGATCTCCGTCACGATACTGCTGAAGCGCTTCAGATCGTCGAACCGCAGGACCTTGCCGCCGGCAATCTCCCTCACCAAGCCATCGGCGCATAAAGCCAGGTCCTCCGCAGTTGCCCCATACAGGAATGTGGCACCGCGGCTGTCGGCCTCCCGAATGATCTGTTGGGCTGGCCCCTGAATGAAGCGTCCATCCTCACCCAGGAAGACCATCTGGCCACGGTAATTCATGCCAAGCGGCCGGGCTGACATCACCGCGTTGTTGACGGTGACCGTTACCGGAAGAACCTCGTCGGGCCGGTCTTCGCTTTCGTTCCCTACGGACTGTTCGCGGCCTTGCGCCGGAACCTGCGGGGGGATGCTGATTGCCGGGGCAGAGACCTTGGGAGTGGACACAGTCGCACTAGCTGGTGAAACCGGGCGCTCCGGCATGATGCGAGTCACCCAGTTCATCGGCACCTTCACCGGATGGGCTTTGGGAAAAGCTTTCTGGATCTGCTGCAGGCTGAAGCGCAGGTCATCGCGAACCAGGAACCCCGACCGACTGCGATAGAAGCCCAGCTCGCCCAACACCTGGAGCTGGCCGTTGGTGAGATCCTGGTTCGCTACCAACACGAGGCGCTTGGTACCCGAAGGGAACTTGACTGCCACCAAGCGCGTTTCCGGATCATCTGTGTTGAGCTGGATCCAGTTGACGAGGTTCTTGGTTTGAGTGGGGGTGGCTGGTTGCATGGCGATCACTACCGGAGGCGTAAAAAACAGCCGCTCGAAAGCGGCTGAAATGGCTACTGCTTGCCTTGAAGGCGTTACGGACGAGGACCGGCCGGAGCCTCCTCCTCGCCCTTGAGCGCGGTATCGAACTCGCTTTCGAGCGAGGCGAAGTCGGGGGCCGGTTCCTGCGCTTCTTCAGCCGGAAGCTTCGGCGGTTGCGGCTCGGCGCCCGGGCGAACCAGAGGGGTACTGAACTGGTTCGCCAGGTAGGTGCCCGGTTCGTCGGCGAGGATGTTGAACGGCGAGAAGCCGGAGATCGTGTCGGTGCGAGCGATGCCGGGGAGGATGACCTTGCTGAACAGGTTTGCCTGTTCACCGAAAATCATTTCGTAGCGCTGGGTGCGACCGGCCTTCACCTCGCTGATCAGCTTGAACGCTGCGTTGTTGTCCTGCGTCGGATCGCCGGCGTAGTTCATGCGGTAGCCGGGAATGCTTTCCACACGCACGTCGCCATTGACCAGGCCGGCGAACAGGTCGTCGTTCGGGATGCCCTTGAAGATGTTGTTCTTGAACAGATCTTCCAGGGTTTTCTCGGTGTCGGGCACGTACTCGTCACCGTCGCGCTTGAAGCCGACGTACACAGCACGAGTCAGTACATCTTCACCATCAGTCACCCGCAGCAGCGCGAGCGCCTTGGTGCCACGGCCGAGTTGTTCGGCGAGGACTTCTTCCAGATCCTGGCGGCTGCGCACATTGCGGGCGTTCGACGGCTCCACGGTATCGATGTGCACTTGCGGTTTGTCGTTCGGGCCGAGGGCCTCCAGCTTCTGGACCGCCCAGGTAACGGGAAACTCCTTCTCGAAGGTGCCATGGTCGGTCTTGACGCGGGCCGTCACGGTACGGGCGTTCACTGGCAGGGTGATGCGCTCGGGCTCGCCCGGCTGCACCGCGGGGTTCTTGAACGAGATACGCGGCGCCGTCGCCAGGATGTTCTCGATGAACGAGCGGTTGTCGTGGTCGGTGTCATTGCTGGACGCCAGGGTGTTGAGCCAGCGCGAGCTGAGTACGCGCTTGCCATCCTCCATCTCGTCGCTGAAGAAGCAACCTTCCAGGGTGAGGAAGGTGCCCTTCGCGGCATCCGGGGCGGCCAGCGACTTCTTGCCGTTGCCCTTGACGAAGTTGGTCAGGGATTTACTCGCGGACTCGCCGCGGAAGGTGACGACGATCTCTTCGCCGGCTTTCACCTTGGGGTTGCTCTCGTTCAGCAGCTTCCCGGTCAGCTTGACCGCGCCGTTCGATTCCACGGCGGTGCTGACCTCGAACACGGCGCCGAAGGCGTCGTACTTCTTGTCGGCGCCGCCCTTGTTTACATCTTGGATACGCTTCAGCAGGGACATAGTGTGGTGCTCCTTGTCGGGGGATAAATCGTTGATTACGCCATGGAAGGACGACTGGAGCGGTTGGCCGCCAGTTCTTCGAGGTGTTCGAGGTAGGCCTCCAGCTGCTCATTGAGGTGGAGAACGCGCTGCGCTCGGGTTACCCCGACGTAGTTGACGTTGATCTCCTCGATCAGGTTGGTGTCGGCCTTGCTCATGTCGATCAACTGGCCGGTGTCGGAGTCGAGAAACTCCATGAAGTCGCCAGCCAGCTGGACATTGGGGAATTCGAGCCCTTTCGACTTGTGGCCCGTGGTGAGGATCAGACGGTTGTCCGCAACGTTGCCGTCTTCGACCGGTGCCAGGGCTGCCCGCTCGATTCGCTCCAACAAACCTGGGATATCCCGGCCATAGGCAGTGACGATCTTGCAGCGCGACTTAACTTCGCGGTCGTTGATCATTTCGGCGTATTCCACCAGCTCATCGAAGCTGCTGAAGGACCGGATGAATGGATCCTTCACCTGGCCTTTGATCGACAACTGATAGACGTCCAGGATCTGATCGAAGCGGTAACCGCGGATGTCACCGACGAAGGAGAAGGGCTCGTTCTTGGTCAGAGCTTTCACGGCCCGGTCGAACAGCGCAGCATTGCCTCGGCTGAGGTACGCATAGCCCTCGCTGGCAGTCAGAGGACGGATCTTGCTTTCCGCCCCCAGTCCACGCAGATGAACGACATCACCCTTGAGGTCCAGGATGCGGTTAGCCACTTCCGCCACTTCGTTGCCGAAGCGGAACGAGCCCGTCAGGTAGAAGGTTTCGTCCGAGGGGATGAGCTCCATCGCGTTGCTCGCACCACGGAAGCCGTAGATCGCCTGATGGCGATCGCCCACATACACCTTCTTCGCCTGCTGCTGATTTACGATTGCTTGGGTGACGGGATTGGTATCTTGCGCTTCGTCGAAAAGGATCAGGTCGTAGGGCAGTCGACGACCTGCGACCTGGTAGAGCTTGAGGTACCCGTCATGCAGCATCGGGACTTCGGAGCGCAGATCCTGCATTGCGGTCCAGACCTGCATCGCGTCCTGCAAGATCCGCTGCGGATCGAAATGGCTACGCTCGACCGGGGCGTCGCCGATGCTGACGTGCTTCGGGCTAAGCGTGGAATCGGCCGACACGAGGTAGTTTTTCACGGTCTCGATCACGCGACCGCCATACAAGTTGTGGGCACTCGACGGGACGCCCGACAGGCTGGAGGTCAGCTGTCGAGTAACATGGAAGGGCTTGATGTCCCCCTGAAGCTTGCCATGTACGTTGCCGTAGTCACGGCCAATGGCGCCGTAGGCAAGCGAATGTGCGGTCTTGCAGGTGACGTTGGATGGGAACTTCCTGGAGGCCTCGACCTGGATCGATTTGTTGAACGCGACATATAGCTGACGCTTGTCGCGCTTGGCCTCGGCGATGCCTCGCAACGTGGTGGTCTTGCCAGTGCCAGCACCGGCTTCGATCTTGATTACATCGGAGTTGCTTTCGCAGGGAGCACGTTGCTCCTCGGTCATCTGCAGGCCATCCATAACAAAACCCTCGTTACCTGATATTGCATCAGGATAAACAAACGAAAGTCGTCGTGTAAAGCCTAACCTTTTAACACCTGCGCCCCCTCCCCCATCACCCGGCCAAAGCGAGCGCAGGGACCAGCTCGCGCCTAGCGCTCACTCACGCGGGCAATTACATCCTTCCATCCCGGCCAATCACTCGCCGCCAAGTTGCTATTCCCCGAGGCGTGCCGATCAACCCAGTCAGCAACCTGGGCCTTCTCTTCGTCATTCATCGCGACTGCAGCGGTGATGATGCGTTCGTAATGGGCTACTAGATGAGGGGGCGTTAGCTTGGTGGAGCCGAGGAACATTTTGCCGGCCTGCCAATCCTTGAATACCCTTTGAATCTTTCTTCCCCCGCTGCCTGGCTCCAAGAAAATAGTGGCGAAGTAGTCAATCTCAACGATTCCATCATTCGGAATACTAGGTACACCATCCGGCATCAGATGCTGCCCGTTGCAAATCACCTCAACATACTCAGGCTCTTCGGGATTGATGTCGTGCCAGTGAATTTGGTAGCCCTGTTCCCTTAAAAACTGGATGAACTGCTTAAACAGCTTGCCTGTAGTGGTGAGTGCCTGCATAGATTGCCTCTCGCGTTTTTCTCGTTACAATGCAAGTATATAATTGAACTTCAGTTCAATCTGAAAGCCGCCATGTTTCTGCGAGCCAGCTCTTGCAGATGATCACCCAGATCGAAGAACCCCCACTCGTGGAGCACGGCCGCAACTCGCACCGAACGAATATCATCTCGCGGCAGAAACACAGCTCGGGAATCCTCATAAGGACGGGGCAGGCGTCGGTGCAGGTAGGCAGCGCCATAAGCCCGCATGGCATCGTGAAACGCCATGTAGCTCATCGGCTCGTCCCGTAGCGCGAATATCTCAAAGTCACGCACCAGGGAACTGACAGAAGCGCTGTTGAGGCCGTAGATCTTTAGCCGCCCCTGCAGCGGCACAGAACGACGCAACCGCGAAGCGATATAGCGTGCTGCCGCAAAGTGATGCGAGCCACCGGAGTTCATCAGGAAAAGCCGCCCATCCCACCGATAGCAGGCGAAATGATCCGAAGGATCCTCGCGATGAAGTATTCGTATCTCGGACCAGGCGAGGTTTTGATCCAGCTTTTCCAAGCTCATAGGCTCGATCATCGGTCGCGAGTTGGTGGCGACCATATCGTCAAGGCTCGCGAAGTCACGCAGCTCCGATTTCGACGCTGAAAGGCCTTCGACATCCTGAATCTCGCACCGCCATTGCTCCTTGACCTCGCGACAGCCCAAGCGGGCGAGATCCTCCCGGGTGAGATGGAAGCTGCCGTATTGGCCGCCCTGATTGCGCCACCCGAGCATTTCTCCGGCAGCTAGACGGGGCCAAGAGCCGTGCACCGCGCCACCCCATTCATGCCATAGAACAACGCTCGACGCGGCAATACTTTGAGCGGGTTCCCGCAAGTGCACTTTCAGAGCAGGAAAGGCCTCAACAATAGCGCGGACCGAAGCGGGGATACCGAGATCATCCTGAATCATCCGCTTCATCCGGAGGAAGAAATGTCGCACTCCCGCCCCCTTATGCAGCAATCGGAGCCGGCGACTCCGGCGAGTTAAGCAAGCCATGCTTCAGCCCAACCAGGTCAATCATCCCCACGAAAACGCTCCCCATACAACGCCAACGACCACCAGCACGCCCAGGCCGGCCAAGATCCACCGAGTCCGAACTTTACGGCGCAGACGCGCCTTTTCGGCAGCCAGTTTCTCAAGCCATCCATCCGGCCGCGACCCCATGAAATGCGCTTGCACGATACCAACTCCTGCAACGGCTAAAGCAGAACGACGGATGCCAAAGTGCGTGACAACCAGGAGAGAAGTATCGGCACCGGGATCGAGTATTCCGCTGCCTGAATAATGACCATGAGATCGGGTGACCCAACCTTTTCAGCACATTCGGCGAAGGTCAGAACGGGCTGGGGGGGGGAGGCAATCTTTTCGACATCCGGTTCGCCTGGAGATCCGATGCAGACAGTCCGGTAGCGGGCCACCGCCTCGCCATCTTCCGGATGTTCATTCAGCCATTGAGCGATAGCTGCGTCCCTGGCCTCCCCCACCTTCCCCAAGTAGACGCTACCCTCGGCCAGCACCAAGATGAGGAACAAGAACAGCGCAACGCCACCCCATAGGATCACCCTCGGGACGGCTCGAAACATCTTCGAATCGCGGAGAACTACAAGCATGGACAGCCCCCTCAACCTGCTGCGAGGTACAGCACGCGCCCGCCGCTGCTATCCAAATCGATGCCTTCGTCATCCTGTGCCCCTGCTCCATCGGGGACCAGCTCGCCATGTCGCTCCAGGATCCACTGCGACACATCAGCAGCCGTAACGCCGAATTCGCGAGCCATGAGCGAAACATCAGCCCAGCTCACGTTTTCGCTAACCTGATTGAACATGCGATCGAACTCATACGTGGTCAGGTCGCGCTCAACCAGGTGCGTCCACAAACGACGGTTTGTCGTGATCAGATGATCATCACTGTCATCCCGCCAACAGGCCCCTTTGATCACCTCGGGAGATACCGCCGGCGCCCGGAAGAAACTGCGACGCACGCACACAACAAGTCGCACCTTGGCGCTCGCCACCAGGTAGAAGCGATGCCCAAGGCGCTCTTTGAGCCGTGGCGACGTAGATTCGACCGCCGTGATCGAGCAGCCTGCCAGCAACTTGGAAAGCTTCGTCAGCGCCGCGTAGACGCTCTTCTTCTGGCTGAAAATGCTGTCTTCGATGTACCAATAGTGAACCCGCGCGTCATCCAGGCGAAGTCCGTTGTCGACCTTCAACCCCATGACCGACATCAAATTCATCACCGACTGCAGCCGAAGGTTTTCCTTCTTGCCGGCCAACCAGGAACGCAGGTTCTGGACAGGGATATTGGCAAACCTGGCCATCATCTCGATGTCCATCACCACCAGCTCAGCGAGCAGAGTGACCAGCTCGTTAGCTTTCATTCGCTTCTGGGTAGCCATAGCTTTTCCTTAGATTTTCGCCGCAACAATCATCAACAACACGCCAGCAAAGCTGGGCCAAATTAAGTTTTGTCATCCAGACTGCGCCCCGTTACCGAATGCCCGAATCCGAGCGCTAAGTGCCTCTTCGGCAACGAACAAAACCGGCGATGACCAAAATCAGCATTGGCGAGCAAAAACCATTTCCGGACACTACATCTGGATCAGCCCGCCCTCTTCTCAATGGGCAATCGGAATAACGGCTCATCCGTCCAGAGACTTTGTATGCTCGCAAACACCGAAGCGTCTGCAGGGGTTTGCCACAGCGCCTGAATCTGCGCATCGCCAGCCCGGTCGAGATCCACCAAGCTGATGCGCTGCCCGCCTTCAGTTGGTTTCAATCCAGAAGCCACCCGCTCAGCAATCTCAACAGGCAAACTCGCGAACACCGCGTTGGCCTCGCACACCTGAACCACTGCGAATGCCCGTAGGCCATTCCCCAAGCGGAACACATACCCTCGCTCGAACTCGCTTTTATTCAGCAGCTCACACAGGGAATCGACCATTTCTTCATCGACCTCCCAACGGTGGAGGCCTGGAGCTAACATCCCGCCATCCAGAAGCCCGAGGTCAAACAGGACCATCCGCAGCTTCTCCATCGAAACATTCCGCGTCGTCCCCTTGCTCGAAATGAACGCCGACAGATTCCCCCGATGGGTAGCGTGAGTTTCTGCGATGCTCTGCAGAGTCACCCGCTTGGCCTTCCTCAGAAAACCCAGCCATGCCGCCATTTCGGCGCTGACTTCTCGTTCCTTATCGGTGACTTTCATTGATCTATATTACCATGTCAATATGTCGTTGATAGTAAAAAAATAACCAATCAGACGCAATCATACGCGGCAGGTTTTTCCCTCACCATGAATCTAACCATCGAGCTTGTTCCTAGATCCTGCTGGTACAGCAACGTCCGTTCAAACGTCAGCGAAGCCACTTGGAGTCGGCTGAAAAGCATCTGCTTCAAGGCTGCCAACTACCGTTGCGAGATCTGCTCTAACCGAGGCCCGCACCATCCTGTCGAGTGCCATGAAATCTGGCACTACGATGACCACCGGCTCATCCAGCGCCTGGATCGATTGATAGCGCTCTGCCCGAGGTGCCACCAGGTAAAGCATATCGGTCTCGCCATCGAGCGCAGCGAAACCCACAAAGCCATCGAGTGGCTGTGCCATGTGAACTCCATCAGCCCCGGCCAAGCCCTACAGCTGGTCAAGCGAGCCTTCGCGATCCACGAGATCCGCTCCGCGTACAGCTGGTCGCTCGACCTCTCTCAACTATCTGATCACTACCAGGTGAGGCTCGCTCCAGATAATCGCGAAGCTGGCCTCAACCGCCCCTCATCGACAAGAGCTCAATGAGGCGCCAACTGCTGCATGCGCAACATGTGTTCAGCACCGACACGCTCTAGTTCTGCTGCAGACGTTTTGTAGACCTGCTTCATACGAGCGATGTAGTCGACATCGCTTTCGTTTGGGTAGCGGTCGTAGCGCCGAACTTCTGCATCGTCCGATATCGGGGCAGGCAACACCGACGCAGCCGGCGGCGTATAGGGCTGATAGACGGGGGGGCTTTCCACCGGTACCCGTTGCGGCGATGCACTTTCCACAGGGACAATCGGTGTCGATGCTCTCCCCGGGCCAGCATCAGGGCGAACAACCACATTGCTCGAACTGCTCTCGTTCGAAGCGCCTCCCGAAGTTCCGATGTTGAAGATCCCCGCGCACGCGGGGAAAGCGGTCGCCACCATCAGAAGGAAAACGACCGAGCAGTTGATCCGCTTGATCATGCGCGTAGTGCCTCCGACCGCTGCTGTTGGTAGATATCGAGCAACTCGGCGACCAGCCCATCAATTACTCCATCGTCCCGATCCTGGCCAATCAGGCCGCTGATCTCGACCTTCTTCTTCCGCGCCTCGATTTCCCGCGCAACGCTACCACCAGGGTAGAGCCGAGCCAGGAGGCGCCGCGTTTCGACTGGCCCAATTTCCCGATACAGTGTGTCGCGGACGTAGGTGTCTTCTTGCGTGGTCGAAAACGCCCAGAGCCTGATACCGCCCATAGTGCTATTCAGCAAATGCACCGATTCGCCTTCACGAGTACTGAACGCGCCAACGAACGTAGACCCCTTCGCACTCGGAGGACGGATCATGTGGCGAACCGCGTATTCCGCCGTCGATGACAGGCCGAACATTTCGCGCATGCGCCCCGCCTTCTTCTCGTTCTGCTTCGAGAAAACCTTCTTGACGGTAGCGAAGGACAACATTTCTTCGTCAAAGTCATCCACGTCCTGAGACAGTACGGTAACCATTACGCCCTCCTTACCCCCCTCGCGCATATCGCCGATAACCTGGTCCCGTACCGGACGCACGCGCTTCGTTCGATGGAGTTCGTCCCACTGAAGGTGCTTTTTGTCTTGGCGGATTTCGCGAATACGGTGCTCATGGTACGGGCGGTACCGTGGGGCGAAGCACTCGACATCTTCCTCGGTCAAGTAGAAGTTCCTCGCCACGACATAGCGAGCCAGCATGTAACACATCGCTGTCTGGTGGTCGGCCGCGGCGGATCCACTACGAGCAACTTCGGCGAGGTCGATCGAAACGACCCTGGCTTCGCCCAGATCAAAGGCCGTAGGCAAAGCGAGAATCGGGTAGCTGCGCAACGATTCCGAAATCATCCGGGAGAAGGCATCCAGTAGCGCCTCACCATCCTCGGTGCTCTTGCCTCCATAGAGATCGACGAATTGTTGCTCGCGACTCACCGCCGCCAAGTCGGCCAGCGTAGGAACGGCTTGCCGCTGCGCCAGGGTTGCAGAATGGATGTCACCATGGTCGTAGAGCGCGTCGACGATCTCCCACCAGGAAGTTCGCCCGTCTACCTGGATACCGAAGCGCTCAACCGCCCGGTCGACCTGCTCAGCCCCTCGGGTGTTGGGGATGTAGGGCTTGGCCCTGGTATTGTTGCCATCGCCTGCGTAGTAGCGGTAGGCCTCCTGCAGGGTGAACTTGACCAAGCCAACCATGCCGTCTGCCGGTGCGGCAGCACCCATTGGCGTAACAAGCAGCGACACAAAGTTAGTTTGAAAAGCAACTTCGCTGGGTAGTGGGTAACGGGACCCTACCTGAGTGTCCAAAGGGTTGATGGCGAACTCCGGCGTCATACGCAGACGCAAGCTCATCGCCAAATGCCGCTTTTCCTCGGGAAGAGCGTTGCGTAGCAGAGATATCAAACCAGCACTCCCCTTGCCGACGTCGATGATCCCGATCATCGGCAGCCGGGTGATACCCGGCGAGAGGCAAAGCGCAAGGTTCCCTTGGTTACCATCAACCGTTTTACCGGACCGAGGTTCAGCCACACCGACCGTAATCCAACTGGACTGGACTGGTGAGTTGGGTTGATAAGGCCAGATCTTTCCATCCGGCGTGCGATAGAGAACCGCTCCGCCATCAGCCCAAGGCGACGCAGGACGGTACAAAGGCAACATCTGCGTGACATCACCGAGAACCGCACAAGAAGGTGTTGCGACGCTATTCAAGCTCAGGCAGAGCGCCGACGATGTAAAACCTTGGAACTGATCGCCGCTGGCTTCGCGAATATCAATACCTCCCCATCCCTGTACGGCACGGGCGAGGCGAGATGCGCGGGATGCGAGTAATTTCTCGTCATCCTTCGGAGCCCACGTCGCGAAATCCACACGCAGGCGGACGTCCAGTTCATTCTGTTTCTTCACCATCTCACGAACCGCCGAAACCCCCTCCCGGAAAACCTTGTTGTCCGGATTGGTGAAGCTGATGATGCTGGCAACCATGTTCTTGAAGCCGACCATCTTCAGGCCGCCTGACTCAATCAAAAAACTGATCCGCCAAGGCAAGCGGTTCTGACTTACCCGCACAAACAGCTTCTGAAAGGGCTCAATGTCTTGTGCATGCAGGTGCACGTACATCGGGGCATATATCCTGTCGCCAACTATCGTGTACTTCCGCCCTGCTTTTTCAGCATCTCGCGGTACCAGCTGGCGATCGAGGCGCGGCCAAAATGCCCCTGACATGTCCTTGGGATTTCTGCTGATGTCCCGCACGGGAATCTTGTCGCCCGGAAGCCGCGGGCGCCAATCATCGGCGGTGAACTCCGGATCCACGCTCATCCGCATTTCGTAACCGGCCTTGTGGACGTCCAGAACCTCTACAGCGATATGGACCGACCGCAGGTCCCCGACCAGGGCGTCGACGAACGAGCGGTGCCGAGTACGCAACGACTGCATCGCCGCGAAGACGTTCGGCACATCCCGCATCCGGGGAAGCGGCGAGGCCTCGCGCAGCTCCTCCTTCGCCTTCACATCGCGCTTCTGCTCGCCACTGGTGGCCGCCGACGGCCTGGTGATCAGGGTGATGAAGGCCTTCTCGTTGGTGCAGAACTGGGAAAGGTGTCTGACGTCCTCTTCGAAGAGGTCATCCAGCTCCAACCCGAGGCGCTTGGCTGTCGCTCGGGAAGGAGCGATGGCCGCTTCGATATCGCGTACAGCACTATCGGGATCACCGCTGAAGTACACGTGGACGGCATGGCCGCCATTGCTCAGGTACGCCTTCAAGCTCTTGCTGAACAGGCTGTCACATTCAGCAAATTCGACCTCGCCGATCATCCTGGTGGAGCCGTGCAATTGCAGGACGGTGAGCAAGGTGCCATCCCGCATAGTCATGGTCTGCTCGTCGTCGATGCTTTCTATATTAATGTAGTCAGCCATCGCCATTTTGAATTTCGAGCAGACATACGCGAGGAGATCCTCAATCGTGTCGACGATACCTGCAGCGCTCATCTAGCGGTCTCCCCGGTTTCCAATTTCGCCTTGTAGTGCTCCGCCACCAGTCGGCCATGCTGGACGAACAGTCCTCTGGCAAACTCTTTAAGGTGACTTGGCAACTTTGTATTAATGAATGATTTTACCGTCTCAAGATCTTTCATTGCCGCATGAAGTGCAGCATCGTTCTCCGGAAGAAGAAGCAGTCGATCCAGCGCAATTATCACTTCCAAATTGCGCGAATCTCGCAGTGCAACTTCAAGCAGAGTGTTAATGTCAGACATTGTGTAAGTCCTCTTGAACTTCAATGTCCGACGACATATTTGGAGGAGCAAGCAGACCTATAGAAGATGCGATGTCATAAGCATCCTTAAAATTATGCTTTGGCACCAGACAGGTCACGCTACCCGCGCCATACTTTCTGATGGCGAACCCGGCCTTATGAAGCTGTAGCGCATAGGTGAACATCAAGAAACGGTCCACCGCGGTTATCCAGGCTGCACGCGGGGAAACTGCCCGATACTCCGTACTCTTAGGCTCAAGCCGATAGCAGTTCTCACGTGAAAGACCGACCCAATGGTTCATAGCCAAGAGCTCCGCTCCAGGACTCATAGCCTGCAAAGCAGAGAACATCGGCAGCTCGCAGGACGTCTCAAGCATTTCATAGCCGCTGAATACAAAAGCACATGCCACTTCAACCTGGGCGTACTGAGAAAGTAGTAGAAGTTCTGGCTGCGATACCCAGGATCGGTTACTACCAGCCTTTGCCCCGTTAGCAAAAGCAATTACGTTCACATAATCAGGATTTATATTTGAAACGGATACTTTAGCCAGCACTGGGCGGGGGTTATTCACAACCCATTGAACTTTATCCGAGATTGGAGCTATCTGTTCTGCAGAGAAATACTCAACTTGTTCTCCGGGTACGATCATGCTCAGCATTTCGCGAGCATACGCCACTGCCGGCGCAGAAAATCGAACCACTACCATTTCTTCCCGATTGTAATGGGGCGTCAGGCAATAAGTGTAATACTGATGGGCAGCCGACAGCGCACCATCTACTTCCGGCGCAATGTGTGGATCTTTATCTGGAAGGATCTTGCACCGAATTTCGTCCGCCAAATTGTCGTGCATAGGAACAGAACGAGAGCCATCAATGCCGTAGGCGCCTTTCGCGTACCACATGACCCGAGAAAAAACACCGGAAAGGATTTCCGTGATTTGTTTCTCGGTGTAGCTACGCCGCATTAAACCCCAAGCACTGCAAATGTCTGCCTGCCCCTCTTGCAGCCACGAGTTAAGATAGGTTGTCCTCTTTATATATGGCGTCTTATGTAAATTCGCACCATAAATCGCCGAAAACGAAAGATTCGTCCACCAGAGGGTGTCGTTATCCAAGTTCCCGACAGAAGAAATACGAAACGCCTCCATACCTTCCACGGACGCCCAACCGCCCATATTCGGATCGTCGGCATCGAAACGGACACAACCGTGCCTGACTACCCCCATCAGGCCACTCCTGCAACGCCAGGCCAGGCCGCGAGATCCAGGCGACTGAAAGACGCACCGTTCCCAGACCACATGCCAGCTTGCTGGATGAAATAGTCCGCTCCAGGAACGTAACGACAGCCACCCAGAAGGACACTACGCTGCTCGTACTCATCGTCGCTCATGTCCAGCAAAACTCTGCTACATACCAAGGGGTCCGAAAGGCCTTTCCGCACAGTTTCCCCCTTCGAGTTCATCTCGACCTGGTGGGCTCGGTCGGTGATACGGCGGTAGACCGTATGCGGGTTAATACCCTGTTCCGCCGTCGAAGCCACCTTTTCCGGCCCAGCCGCAACAGACTGCATCGCCATGCAGTAGAAAATCACCTGCAAGAGATTGTTGAGCTGAACTTGAGTCAGCTCAGGCAGGAAGACAATTTTCCCAGGATCGGATGGCCATTTCTTAGAAACCGTATCGAGATGAAATGGCGCGTGGCATAGCTCACAAACAGGAACTAAGTTTTCGAGTTCATTATTCGTGTGATCACCATCCAGATTATGGATATCGAAACTATCGGTTGTTCCGAATGCAAAATCGCAAAAATGACAGCGACGTCCAAAGCGCCCTTGCGCAATAACCTGCTTGCGCAACTCACCCGCGCTCTTGTCCAGCCGAGAGCCGTGCTGAATAAGAGGCGCTTTCCGGATGTCACGAACAACCGATAGCTCGATCATTTTACCAACTCACCTTAACGCTGGATCTGCACACGAGACTTGTCGCCGCCGCCTTCACCCCAAATGGTGTCAGAGCCAGTTTCGATCCCGCTTGCGATGTACAACAGGAAAGCACCGCCAAACAGCAGAATGGCAGCCATTGAGATCTTCCCTTGCGCACCATCGGTTTTGTTGTATTTCTTGATCTCGAAGATCGACAGGCCGACCATGATCAAACCACCCAGCGCGAACAAAGCCTGCGCTCCCACCCCCAGGCCGTCAGCTTCAGTGGCTGCGCGACGACCGATTGCACCTACACCCTCGCCGTGAGCAAGCTCGGTAAAGGCCAGCATCGCCATTGCGCTGGTAGAGTAAAAACAAACTTTCGCCTTGTTCCAAAAACCGCGCAGCGTACTCATTACTTTCATAGGATGGTCTCCTTTCTCTATAGAACTTCCCCGAAACCGAAGGTCTCAGAGAACATATTTACTGTACCGACGATGTTGATTAGCGCTACACCAGCCACTAATCGGATAAACGATTTTTTGAAAACCTCATCACTTCCGTTCTGACCACTTCCAATCCGCCGCATACTCATCCAGCCTCGGGCATAGGTGATGTATCCGTAGAACCGGAGGCAAAGAACAATGACCCCAATCAACTCTGAAGTTTGAGCCGGCATATTTGCCGAGCCTTGATAGCTCATGAGGTTCTTCACCGATACCGAGCCACCCCAAAATGAGTCCAAAGCGGTGTCAATACTTGCCGCGAAGTTGAAAAGTGCCACGCCGCAGAAGAAATACATAATCGGCGTGGTCCAGGTCATACCCTGGCCACCCGTCTTATCAACTTGGATTGCTTTAAAAACTGCGTTGCCAGTCAGTACTAGGCCCAGCAAAGCCACAACCGCGTTCAACAGATCCTCCAGTCCGGGGAACTGCTGGGCGAAGCTGGCCAGCATCGTCGAGGCGTCGATCATCTCAGCGGCCTCAGCGGTAGACGACGCCGTTGGACATGATCACTTGCCCTTGGTCTGGATCAATGCGCTGCACGGAGCCAACTCCTGGGATCGTGTCGCCAACGGAAACGCTGATGCTCTCCCCTCCCTTCGTCACGAACCACGCTCGACCTTCGAGCACGGCCTTGAGCGACATGCTGGCAGGCGAATTTTTCTGCTGGCCCGATCCAGCCTGAGACTTCTGAACCTGACGCTGGGGTTGCGGTTGTGGCTTCTTCTGCGAGGCTGCTTGAGAAGTGCTGGACTTACTTGCGGAACTAGGCTTCGGCGCCGGCTTGGCAGCGGTTTTCGGCAGCGACTTCTTGATTTCGTCCAGCGTTTCCTGAATTGCCTTCAACTGAATATCTTGCTGCTCCAACTGTTTTTGAACCTGAGCAATCGAAGCCATTTCCTGGCCCGATGTCGGCACCGGAGCCGCCGTTGCAGCTTGCGGCTCCATCGTTACGTGCGGCTGTATCTGCGCAGCTTGTCCGACCGGAGCAACAGGCTGCTGCATAACCGGTGGTGCCGGCGATTCGGATACCGGCAGCGCGGCCTGCACTTGTGGATCTGCCACATAGTTCTGCGCCTGCTGGTACTGGCCAACCGGCTCCGGCACGGGAGAGGGGGGATTCGGTTGCGGCTGATACCCCTGCCCCTGGTAGCCGTACTGCCCTGCCCCTTGGCCAGAAGGCTGATCGATAGTGATCGGGGCGGTCCCATAACCTTGGTCATTGCTATGGAAGAACCGGGGGCCGAATATCTTGAACAATGCGAGGCCAACAACGAGAGCCGCAACAACGTACATCCCGTAGGTCATCAGTTGACCGTTCTTGTTGCTCTTTTTCTTGTCGGCAGGCGGGGCATCGTCCTCATCGAACTCATTCTGTTGCCCGAGAATATCTTCCTGATCAATACTCATTACTTATTCCCCTCGCCCTTAATTTCAACATCATTCATGAACAGGAAGCAGACGGCAGTTCCCGAGTCGATAGTAATCGTTGGTTTTCTGTTAACCCCATCGGCCAGGCTATCGGCAACTCTTTTACCTACATTCCCAGCCGCAGCAGAAAGAATTTGCGTGTTATCCAAAGCATCGGTTTGGACGACAGTCCCGCTGGGACTCGCTACAAGTTGTTGATTCTGGCCAGCCTGCATAATTGCAGTGCCATATCCTTCTAGAAAAGTTGCAGCGAGGAACAGGCCATAGCGCTGAACCAGGTGATTATCGACATCAGTGGCCAGAGCAGTTCTAGCGGTATTCGGATCGACTGCATAAGCATCGACTTGGACAGATCCATTCACACCAGGAATATTTGCGGTAGTAAAATGCAAAGTTGCTTTTTGGGCGTTTTGACCTGTTTCAATCTTACCGAGCAGCTTGGTACGCTTCAGCTCGCCTTCTTGCCATATCGTGGCAAGAACCGGCCCTGGCTCGTCAGTATTAACTGCAGTATCAACTTGCCCACATTGCAAATCACCAGCCCGGGCGAGCTTCAGCGCTGGTGTCTGCTGCACATTTGAAGCAGCACCGACCTGCCCTTTTCCTCCAACCCCTGAAGCCGTGTTAGCCGTCGCTGTCGAGTAAATATCAAGTGTTTTATGGGAGGAAGGCTCCCAGTTTTTTACTAGCAAACCGACTTGTTGGCTCATAGCCTCTTTGCGGGCCTTGATCGCCTCGTCATTAGCGCGCCTGGCCTCGTCATAACGTTTCTGCGCATCAGCCAGCTGCTTCTCGCGCTCTTCGTTACGACGTCGGACTGCTTCCGGATCTTCCTCCGGCGCCTTTTTCTTTGGCGGCGCAGCATCCTCAATGACGGTCTCGGTTACGCCAGTTCGGACAGTAGGGACCGCGCTGCTGCCGGATTGAACAGCAGCTCGAACATTGTCGGAATTTTCCTGAGCAATGTATGCGTCATACTGAGGGGTAGACTGGGGCATTGGCCCACCACCACTCATGACAGCCGGACCTTGGAGCCCTTGGTAGCTATTGACGTAGCTCGGATCTGCATTGGTTTTCTTGTTGCTCGTGAAGAGCCAATAACCAGCCCCCGCAGCTATCAACATAATCAAAAAAGAACCACCATAGATCAACCTGGTAGGCCCATCACTTAGGGCAACTTTCAGATTATCCAACTTCGAAATCTTATCCGCCATAATCAATAGCCGCTCAGACTGACGTTAAGTGGAGCCCCATTGCTCAGCGCAACAACGACAGGAGTCCGAGGTATCTCATAAACAGCAATTCCATCCGGTGATCGCTGCATAGAAAGATAAGCTGGGGACAAAAGTGCATAGTTCGTCCGCACAAAAAACTTATCTTTGTATTCCCATGCCATCACTTCCGTATTCGAGCTAGTCAGTAGCTTGGCGCCGTCAGGGCCGAATCCCGACAGCATGGTGAGGATTGCAGGCGCGACTCCTTTAGGCAGAGCTGCGGTCGCAATATTGCCGATCCCCTGAACACGGACATCTACTCGATCATCAACTTCCCGCTGACCACTTACCAGAGTCAGTGAAATAGGAACGCTCACGTCAACCAAAGTGATTGATACGTTGCCAAAAGCGTAAGGTGACTTGGGCGAAATCTTCACGTAGTTAGAGCCTGACTTTTCAGCATCCTTTTCCCAGGTGACTGTGAAGTCTTTGTCCCCGCCTCCGATATCGACTGTTTTGACGATTAACGGGTTACCTGCCTGGTCAACAACCATCAGCGTTGTGACAAAACCACTGAATAAGCGGACTACTTGCGGGGTAGCGCCCGGCGAAAGCGACACCGTCACCGAATTGGTGACGATTTTCGGGAAGAATCGCGGGAGGGCCGCAGCTGCTCGCTCAGTATCATCAACCTGCTGCCGTAGGTTCCTGATCTGAGAAGGAGTCAAAGGCGCAGCTTGCTCGACGGCCTGCTGATACGCGGCATCATTGATGTCCGGCAGCGGTGGCAGCGCAGGAATAGCCATCTCCCCCGCGGTGGCAGGATTCTGACCAGGCACACTTTCAGCCGTATCAGCATGCGCTGGGCCCGCCGAAAGGACGAACCAAATCAAGCCGGCTGAAACTTTGACCAGGCGGCTCATCGAAGGTCGCCCCCGAGGTATTGCGCGATCCCCAGCCCATCGCGGCTTTCAAACGGGTTCACCCGGGTGACAAGCAGCGTCACCAGCGTTTTCTGAGTGGCGACGGTTCGCCCACCTTGCCCCCCCTGGAAACTGACGATGAAAGGAACTTCGATCTGCCAGGTCCACACACCGCGGCGCATCCCTTGGTTGGTTACCACCGGTGCAGCAAGGGGCACCGCCGAGGTCACCAGTCGCTGTTTCTTGACTAGGTCCAGATTGCCGGAGCGGTCCAGCGCTTCCATGAACATCGACCAGCCGTCCGGAGTGAAGCACTGCGAGTTGCGCTGCAGCTGCTTCTGCGAGTGCACGAAGTCGTAGCTGTTCGCACCAGCAACACATTCGACTGTCCAGTCCAACAGTTTCTGGGGCGATACAAAGGGTTCGCTCAGCGGAACCATCTGCGTGAGCCTTCCAGTCACCGAGTCCTGGCCGAAGTACTCACGCTCGACGTCACGGGTTTTGACCCAGACGAAAGCACCGCCGGTGACGAAGTTCAGCACAATAGAGAAGATCAGGGCGTTCAGCAGTTTGCCGAAGTATTTCTTGTAGAACTGCAGACGGCTCAGATCCAGGCAGTGCTCGTCATCGCGTGGTGAAGTACCTGACATACCGAACGAACCCCAACGACTTTCATTAGTTGATAGATGCGGAAAATACGCAAAAATACCTTTAGTGTCAACGAATGGACACCGCACTTTTTCCTGTTGTCGGGTTGAGATGCTACTGAGGATGGGGCCGCCCTCAGGCGGCCGATTTGAAATTGACCACGCAGCTGTGGTCGAACGAGGCATCGTCGTCGGCTATCGCCATCATGTCCGCCATTGCCTGGCGGAGCTGCTCCAAGGACGTTGCCGACTCGACAACAAAACCCAGTCCTTTCAGGTAGGTCACAACGAAGTCGACATCGCTGGCCACAATGAAACCAGCCTTCAATGCCCCAAACGCATCGACCACATGCCCCGTGAAGCAGAACACGTTGCTTTCAGGATAGGGCTGGATCTCTGCCGGATAGACGTCTACGTAATCAGTCGGCTCGATATCAGGATGGCGATGAGCGATGAGCTCCAGGATGGAAACGGTCTGTTTCACCTCAGCCAATGAAGTGATCGCCGAGATGTAGAAACCACATTCCCGCATCGACCGAATTGCCTCCTCGGCCGACTGTGCAACGGCGTATCCACTCTTCAGCTCGCCACCGAGCTCTCCTTCAAGGTGCCCACAGAAACTGAACACCTCGTTCTCTGCATAGGTAGAAGACATGTATTCGCTCCCCTACCTGGTTAGCGGGGGCGCAGAGTGCCGTTCTGCGGCGGAGACGGCAGATCAGCCAGATCAAGCTTCGGCCGGTTACTGGTACTGGAAGCCACAGCGAACATACCGCGGCTGACCCCCGTGTTGTCTTTCGGCACATCGAACAACGGCAGCGGACCTTGCATAGCGAACCTCTCCCATACGGCGAAAGCCGCAAAATTGGTTTATGTCGCCTAAAAGCATCGCGGATAGCACAACAAAAGTCAAAATAAGCCATCGGCCCCATATCCATTCACCTTTGCCACCCACGATCCCCCCAGACACGATTTGCCGCCCCATATGCGTTCACCTTTCATGCTCTCCTCCCCAAGCCAACCCCATAAACGTTCACCTTTGGCGGGATTTAGGTCACATGTGGCTGCTTGTTTATGGCCAACGGGAGATCGGCTGCCTGCCCATAAATGTTCACCCTTTAAATAAAAAGTACCCCGCAGACGCCTGTATTTACTGGGGTTTATGCCGCGCTTGATGGCCTCCCCATATTTTTTCACCTTTGCCACCTTCCGCGCCTCATCGGGGCATCGAACGGTGACTCATTTCAGTGGCCTGGTCGGATGCCGACCCGTTGTCAGATCCACAACTCACGCTCAACCCCATAAACGTTCACCTTTTAAGGGGCTACACCTCCTAACCTCCCCATAAACGTTCACCTTTCCCCCGATCCTGGTGCTCGACCAGTAGCCTTCAAATGGCCCCATATGCTTTCACCTTTGCTCAGGAGGCCCCATAAACGTTCACTTCACGCTCCCCACATCCATTCACCTTTCGCCCCACATCCATTCACCTCTCACCCCATAGCCTTTCACCATTGCTCCCCATAAACTTTCACCTTCGCCCCATAAGTTTTCACTTCTCACCCCATATATATTCACCCTCACCCCATAAACGTTCACCTTAACCCCAATAAAACCCTTTAAAATCAAACACTTAGCAGCCTCTAAATATCTGTTTGTTTGTTTAAAAAAGAAACAGACAAACAGACATGGGATCCAATCCAGAAAGTTTTTGTATGTGTGTGAAAATATATTGACTAGAATTTAAACAGCGGTTTAACTACCGCAAAATTCGACCGAGCGGGTACCTGCAACCGGACCGGACCGGAGTGGAGTGGACCTCAAGCACCGCAGCTCGCGAGAGGTTGTCTGTCTGTCTGTTTTGTTCGTTTCTTGATCATTTTTGACTTTCGTCATAGTATCTATGCAGTTTTGGAGGCTTGCAGGGGGGAAGCATGGGCATGCCGGCAGCAACACCGGGGCAAAACGTCCTGGCGCCAAGCGTTCGGAAGCACGCTGGGGCGATTCACATCAAGAACGACATTTCGTGCCTTCAGCGGAAGGCTTGGAACGTCCTGCTGCACAATGCCTACGATGACTTCCCAGACGTGAACCTGCAGCTGCACACCATCCCTGTTCGCGACCTTATGGATCTCGCTGGGTTTGACAGTAAAAACGTCAAATACCTCAAGGACGCCCTTGAGGACATGGTCACCACCAAGATCAAATGGGACATCATCGATCACCAGGGCAAGAGCGACTGGGGTGTGACCACGGCGCTTGCTAGCGCCTCGATCAAAGACGGGATCTGCAGCTATGCCTACAGTCCGCAGCTGCGGACAAAGCTCTACAATCCGGAGTTCTATGCTCGAATTGACCTGCTGATCATCTCGCGCTTCAGCTCAGGGCATGCCCTTGCTTTGTACGAGAATTGCGCTCGCTACAGAGCAATCAATCAAACACCAATCCTCCCTCTCCCCCTCTTCCGTGAGCTGCTCGGTGTGAACAACACTGCCAGCTATGATGAGTTCAAGATCCTCAACCGGGCTGTCATCCAGCCTGCGATCAAAGAGATCAACTCAATATCGGACATCTGTCTTGAGGTCGAGCTGCAGCGTGAGAAGCGCAAGGTCGTCGGTGTCAAGTTTCGCATCCAGGAGAACGTCCAGGGCGCGTTAGCGATCGACTCTCCATCCAGCTTCAACCACGAGCTGCTGCGGAAGTTGCAGGACGATTTCTGCCTGACGGAAACTCAGGCGAAGGAAGCGCTGGCCCTCCACTCTGAGGATCGTATCTCCATCGTTATGGAATACGTCCAGGAGAAGTACACAGAAGGAAAGATCAAGGCCGGCGCGAAAGGCATTGCCCCCTACTTCCTCCGTGTTCTGCGCGATGGAGATGTGAAGCTGGCCAAGACTGGGCTCGACAAGCTTCTGCAAGGCGGGGCTCAGGCTAGTCCCAAAGCCGCTCAGGCTGGTCAACAGAGCCTTCTGCAGGATGACGATGCTGTCCGCCGCGAGTTCAACGCTCAGCGCCGGTCGGAGGTTGAACTGCTCCTTGCTGGTATGGACAGTGAGGTGCGCAATTCCCTCAATGATCAGTTTGCAGCAACCCTGGTTGGGCAGCGCCTCATGTTGAAGAAATGGGCCGAATTCCTCGCCAAAGGTGAAGGTAGTGCCATGGTCGTCAACAACTTCTACATGTTCGTCGCTGAAAAACTGCTGCCTCCTTACGAAGAAGCGCTTGAGCTCTACAGAAAATCGCTTGGTGCGTAAAGGAAAGGGGGCTTCGGCCCCCTTCTCTTTACGCATACCCTTCCCAATCTCCCCTCCCCCACCCTCTCCTTTCCGACCTCCTGTTCTACGATGCACTCCCTCGACCACGTTCAGGCGGAGATGCTGCATGGATGATCTACAAGCAACAACCGTATCGGTTTTCACGGTGAAAAAAACATAGGCATATGCTTGGCACCGGATAGGTGAAAGGATATGGGGGTTGCATGCGAATGTGGTCTTGTTGGCCCTTCTGGCAGCATGAACAGCCCTTTTCACCGTGAAAAGGGCTGCCACATCACTCGCATCAGCTGGTGTCATGTAGGTAAGGTGAAAGAATATGGGGCAAAAAAAAGGGCGCTCATCGCGCCCTTGGTTGGGAAAATCTCAAGCCTCAGATGGTGGATCGAAGTGTTTCTTGATGAGCTCCAGAACCTCCTCCGGATTGACGCCTTTGGGGCAGTCGAGCGTGATCTTCTGCCCTCGAACCTTCAGGTCGGCCAACTCGCGACCTTTCGCGAAGAGCTTAACGGGCACCGGAGGCGCCGGCGGCAAATCACTGCTCTTCCTCACCGAGCTCTTGATCCAAGCAACTGCGGCTTCCTGGGAGAGCTTTCCATCGAAGACGAGTTGCGTAGCTTGGACAACCAGGTCCTTGTGCCCTTCGTCTGCCAATGCCGCCAGATCGGCCACATGCTTAGTGCCGATGAATGCCGGATCGTCTTCAAGCAGTGTGAGAGTCTCTTGCGGCAGCTTGAAGTAGGCCAGGCAGCGACTGATGGTGGCCATGCTTCGACCAACACGGCGGGAAAGCGTCATCTGGTTCTTTACGGCCTTGCTGTCTAGTAGCTTCTTGTAGCTCAACGCACGTTCGAAGTCCGTCAGTGGCTCCTGGGATTCGTTATCTGTGACGGCCAGGACAGCTGCATCTTCGTCAGACAGATCCCGGACATAGGCCTCAATCTTGGTCCATTGCAGGATGTCATGCGCCCGCCAGCGGCGCTCACCACCAACAAGCTCGAAGCGACCATTGGCTTTGGGGCGGACGACGATAGGATTGTTGAGACCGCCGTTGGCCTGGATCGCGTCAGCCAGAAGCTGGAGTGCAACTTCGTTGAAGATCTTCCGTGGCTGATACGGGCTTGGATCAACCATGTCGGTATCGAGAAGCGTGACACCTTCCTTGGCTGGCAGATACTGACCTTCGAGAGGCGCTGCAGGTCCTACAGATTTTTCACCGTGAAAATTCGTCGACTTTTCACCGTGAAAAGTTTCAGCAGGGACACCGGAAGTCTGGGCCTGAGAGTCGTCGAGCAGCCCTCGCTCCGCCAGTATGTCGCTCATCGACCTGCCGAGATTAGCTGCAGGCGCCTCGGCGACGGGGACTCCTTGAATATGGGTTGGTTGGCTAGTCCCGAGTGGGCGCGTAGATTTCATTTCGAAGCCTCCAGGACGTCACGGATACGGGACACTACCTCAGAGAACACGGTGCGGAAAGCGCCGACGGAATTGTCGCTGGCCTGACGCCACAGCGAAACAGGGATGCCTTCCTCAAGACTCTTCGAATAGTCCTCGTTGTGATAAAGCGGGCTCTGCGTCACTTTGCCCGGGAAGAGGGTAGTCAGGCGCTCCAGGTTGGCCTGGATCCGCGGGCGGTTGCGAATGTACATAGTCGGGATCGCAATGATCTCAGGCGACCGCTGGAAGTCCTTGGCGAACTCGCTCAGCCGGAATGCAAGGCGCGACAGGGCTCTGAACGAGAACTTATCCATCCGGATGGGGCAGACCAGGAAATCTGCAGCGACCATCGAGTTGCGAGAAAGCATTGTGCCGGACGGTGCATTGTCCATGATGATCACGTCGTAGCTAGAAAGATCGCAGTGCGGCAGCTTCCCGTTGCGTGCTTGCTCGATGAAGATCGAGTAGCGGAAGTCGCTGCCGTTTGCGTTCCGCAGCACGATATCCATCTCGTCGAGCGTGACTTCGGCCGGAATGAGATGCGGCCCGAATTCGCCAAACGGCTTCTTGATAACCTCTTCCAGCGACAAGGGGGTGTAGGTGCTGCCGACACGCATAAGATTCCCGATGTGCCCGTCTACAGCTCGGGCCCCTGGTACACCGACGTCCTCCAGCTCGGCTGCAGTGAGGTCGGGATCGTAACCCAACATGCTCGTGACATCGGCCTGTGGATCGTTGTCGATCACCAGAGTGCGCAGCCCCATCAAGCTGAACTGTATCGCCAGGTTGCAGGCGGTGGTCGTCTTCGCCGTGCCACCTTTCTGCACGTATACCGAGAGTGTGATAGGTCGAGGGAATGGCTTGATTACGCCACTCTCACGTCTGATCGACGCGATGCGAAAGATATCGTCGAGGGTATAGCCACGTGCTTCGACAGTGCCGCGGGGAATGCGGCGGATGTTGAGATTGTGCTGCTTCTCGATCAGGGCAAGCATGTCCTGGCTTACCTGGATGCACTCTGCCGCGTACTTGCTCGAATAGAACAATTGCTGAAAGTCGGTGAAGGGGTACTGGTCGATGCCGAACTCATTGTTTTCCATTGAAGCGAATCCTTCTCGGGGTTTGTGTGCCTAAAAAGTAGGGCTAACCCCGAGGATTTGCAATACCTGATGCGAAATCCTCGGGGTTTTAGGCTAAAAAAAGGCGTTAAACCCCGAATCGATAGACGGTCAAAGGTGACCTAATCGAGTTTTAGCCTAAACCTATAGGGCTCATGTGACCTAAAAAATGTGCGCTGAGAAGGGCAGGGTAGGGAATAGGTCACAATTGACTTTTGTTTGTTGATCTTTTCGATTTGCTGTGTAGTATAGGTGCACAAGTGCACCGTGGAGAGAATGGCATGACTGCCGAGGAAACCAACGGGGCGTTGCTCCGAAGGCTGATTGAAAAGGCCGGGATGACTCAGCTGGAAGCGTTGGAGCTGGTGAATGTTGGACAGGCCAAGCCGATCGCGGTGAGCACCTGGAAGGCGTACCTGGCGAGTCGGGAAAGCAAACGGTGGCGTGATTGCCCCGAAACGATCCTGGCGCACGCGAAGAGCAGATTGAGCTCTGATAGTCGCGATTCGATAGCAACAAACCAGACAACGGATACGCAGGGTAGGGGACAGTGATGGCAAAACAAGTTGAGATGCCGCTCGATAGCTTCGAACGCGACCTGGTTCAGGGCAGCACGAAGAAGGCTATGTCGGGATCGAAAAGCCGTGATCTCTGGCAGGTGGATCCCCGCGAACTGAAGTTCATGTCGGGCTTTAATGCGCGCACTCCGCGCCCTGGTCTGGAAGCGCATATCCGGGCACTGGCGGACTCGATGAAGTCCGAAGGCTACTACATGGACAAACCCATCGCGGTGTACATCGCTCGCGAAGGTGATCAGGAGGTCAAGTACGTCTCCGATGGCCACTGCCGGACCAAGGCCGTGCTTCTGGCTATTCAAGAAGGCGCCGAGATCGAAACGATTCCTGCGGTACCGGAAGAGCGCGGCGTCTCCCTGGAGGACCTGACCGTAAAGCTGTACCGCAGCAACACCGGTTTGCCCCTGACGCCTTACGAAACGGGCCTGGTTTGCAAACGCCTGATTCGCTACGGCCTAGAGCTCGAAGTCGTCGCCGATCGGATGGGCCTCGGTACTGCCTATGTCGATGGCCTGCTGATGCTCGTAGGGGGACCGAAATCTATTCGTGATGCCGTTATCGACGACCGGATCTCGGCCACTGAAGCGGTCAAGCTGCTGAAGACGCATGGCGACAAGGCCGTCGAGGTTCTTGAGCAGATGCTTGCTGCAGCACAGGCCCAGGGCCGGAACAAAGCGACTGCGAAGCACGCGCCTGGCGCAGCAATCAAGCGAGTGGTGAAGAAGCACTCTGACTCGCTCTACCAGGCTGCTAAGACCGTTCGCCAGGATCCTGGCTATACCTCCCTGGCTGTCGAGACTCGGCTGCTGCTCGATGAGCTGCTGCGTACCCTCGACAGGGCTGAAAAAGATCTGGCGACTGAGGACTCCGACGCGCCTGAAGAGGAACGACAGCAAGCTTAGGTGCTCGCTGTTTTCACCGTGAAAACTGAAAAACCAACCCAAGGATAACAAGCGATGAAGCGCTTCCTGATTGTTGCTGTAATGTTTCCCATGCTGGCCACTTCGGCTCTGGCGGAATCCGGGTCGAACATCTTTCTGAGCGGTAAGGTGTTCAAAGGGGACGAGGTTGTCGCTTCGTTTGCCGCACCGACTCTTCTGGGGAATACCCTTCCCGTTAAAGACCAGGTCCTCCACAGCTATATCGAAAAAGCTGTAAGCGACGGCAAAAAAACGACGCTGATTCCGGGCAAGCTTGTTACGGGCCTCGATATGTCGATGACTCCGACAGCTGTTGTTGGTGAAAACGTGATCGTCGCCGTAAAAGGCTCGCTGGCTGTGCTGGAGGGGTTCGACAAGGCGCCCCTGGCTGGTACTAATCTGGCGATTGATTTGCCGAAGATGAGCCGAAACGAGTTCAGTCAGTCGTTCGAAATCAAAAAGGGACAGCCCCTGGAGTTCGGTTTCGGAGGGTGCACTCTGGTCGACGGTAATCCGACCAATTGCAGCCATAAGCTGATTCTTGATGCTTCTGCAAACAACTGATTCTGCTAGTGGCCTGGCTTTGCCAGGCCACTGTTTGAGATCGCGAGGAAAATACTCAGATGGCAAACAAAAGAAAAACCCCAGCGCAACTGCAGTCCCAGTGCGACGCTTGGAACAAACTGCACGGGCTCGGCACGCTAATCGCCTACGAGGACATCCGCGGTGAAGGGGAGACGCATCGGGGCAAGTCCACCACCGAGGCGCAAGTGCTTGGTGGCCACTCGGCAGTCATTTGGCTGGAAGGGAAGAGTGGTTGCGTTAGCCTCGATCATTGCATGGCTCTGGCGTCGTAAGAGACACACATGATGAAGAACATAGTTTTCTCACTCGCTCTGCTTGGGGCTCTGACGGAGACTGGCCCGGCCTTTGCCGAAAGTAAGTCACTACCCGATTGTGCGGTGACATCTGCCAAGTCTCATGGGGTGGAACTTGCGCTGTTCAGAGCCCTCATGATCCACGAGCTGGGGGAGACGCCTCTTGCAGCGCCTTGCTCGTTCTACGAGGCTGCTGCAGCCAATCTTGCGACTTCCCTGAACAGTCAGCATGGCGATCGCTGGGGTGCGGTGAGTTTGTTCATCCATGGGCGTGTTCTACTGGACGACCCGGTCGTAGAGCGAGTGCGCACAATTTACGAGTCCAAATAGGAAAGCAAGACCATGACTGAAAAACCGCAGGCGATCCCCGATTCGACAACCGAGCAAGAGCAATGCCTGGGCGTTTTCAACGCAGGGCATGGTGTTGTGACCACGCCATCGAGCTACGATCCAGCCCTGTATGAACGTTTTAAGCGCATTTACTCAGAAGGTGAACCGGTGATTATTACCGGAAATATGAAAGTCTTCCGACCATAAGAAAATAGCCGTTCCAACTGAACCGAGTAGGTGAACCAAGCATGGAATTGAAGTTTCGAACCATCACTGGCGCCATCATCGGCGCCGACCCGCAGGCAGAAGCGCCTACCCCCGTGGGCCTAGCTGATCCAGCCTCTGAGCGTGGAGTAGGCCAGGTCGAGCCCGCGCACCTTCTCCGTAAACAAATCGAGCGCGTCATTCGTGAGTACAGCGCTGATCCAGCGCAAGCCGCTCTGGCCGTCTGCGTTATCCTCGACGAGAATCTGGGCCTGGCTGAAGACGGCTGCTTCGACGATGACGAAACCGTGTTGAACGCAATTTTGGCCAATGAACAGGCCGACGACTGAGCTGTTCAGGGGAGTTCCTATGGCAACCAGCAAACGCAACGGCCTGACACAGGCGTCAGGCATCACGGCTGATCTAGTCTTGGAGCTTGGAACCTACTACAGCGCCCAGGACATGCGAAAGGTTCAGACCGGCCTTACTGCCGCTGCCCGCGAAGTCCGTGCTCTGACTCAGTACGGCTCGCTACTTGGGCGCCTGGGCGAGAAACTTTCCCCCGAGCAACGGGAGCTTTTGACCAACGCTGCAGCGCTTCTGGATTCGGTCAAATACAACGTGCAGCACGCAAAGGAGCGCAAGGCTCGCGACGAGAAGGCTATAGCCAAAAAGCGCGAGCTGTGGGAGCGACAGGCCGAGCAACTGGTCAAGACGAACTTTGCCATGCCAGCGGATACCGTGAACGAGCAGTTGCAGATCCTTGAGCTTTACCTGGTTGCCCGGGTTGTTCTGGGGCACGCGGTCTACCTGCAGGACCACTCCCGGCTGCGTAAGGTGATGCAGGAGGAACCGCCGCGTTCTTCACATTACACCGTTGCGCAATGGCGTCGAAATGAGGTTTCGAGCCTCGTCGCGGATTTGCGATCTGCCTTCCGTGACTATTTAAGCTGGGATCTGGAGCGGACGCCCGCCCAGCGTCTGGACGAGTTGCAGGCGAGCCTGGCTACGTATCGCGCCGAGACTCTTACACAGCCTCAAGCCGTAGAAACTATCCGCATCTGGGCCGACGCGCTTAAAGGCGCAGCCTTTATTGCGAGCGTGATGCCCACGTCCAGACCCCCAAAATAGCAAAAATGCTCTCTGCGCGGCCGTATAAGGAGATCGCACGGAAAGTGCACCTGTTTTGAATTCGAACACAAATTCTTTTACTATCAGACCTCCAGAATAAGCGAGCCATGCTATGTCTCTGATTAACGAGTACCGTATTACCGAGCAGGCCATCAAAGATCTCCAGGCTCGTTTAGCTAGCTTGCAGCAGAATGGGCAGATGAAAGCAGAGCTCGAATTCGATACCAAACTGCGTGCTTTGATGTCTGAATACAATAAATCTCTCCGTGATGTCATCAATTTACTTGATCCGCAAGCACAAAACCGCAGTTCGAAGACTCAACCGAATTCTGGGCGCCGTGAGCGGCAGTTAAAACGCTATCTCAACCCAAACACGAACGAGGTTGTTGAAACGAAGGGTGGTAATCACAAGATTCTGAAAGAGTGGAAAACTCAATTCGGCGCCGACGTAGTGGAATCCTGGCTGCAGTCGTAGTTGTCATAGCGATACAAACAAAAAAGGGAGCATAAAGATCCCTTTTTTTTGCCGATCATTATTCGCCGCCTAAAGCAACTTTGGACCTCGGTTTGAACGTCTTCGACTTCAATCGCACTTTTTGGACATCAGAGGCTAACGGCTTCACCTTTCCGGCGGCATCACCTGAAACCTTTCTCGCGTAATGCTCTCCTGCGGTCTCGTCACTTCCATGCCCCATCAGCGCGGCCACCTCGGCCTTGCTGTTGCCGGCCAGCTTTGCGTTCGCCGAGAACTGATGCCGCATTGAGTACAGCGTCGGATACTTCATTCGCTTCCCAAAGCAATGCCTGGTGGCGTACTTCATGTAGTCGCCCATCCTCTCCTGCAGGGTGTCGAACGGGAGCTCGCCGGCGTAGCCTTCCAGCATCGCAATCATCTCGTGGATGTCCTCCAGCTCGTCAGCTGTCAGATCCCCCAGATCCAGGGAGCGGAACGTTCCATTGCCGCGGCCGTTCGTGGCCTTCGCGTTCTCGACATTAAGTACGGGGCGGCCGTGGATCTCAGTCACGCCGGCTGACTTCCATTCTCCCGGCCGCAGACCGACCAAGTAGGTCGCTTTCAACCAGGTCTTCAATGGGCGCGCATAGCGGTGTTTGCCCTGGTGCATCTCCAGGTACGAAAGCAAACGTTGGTAGTCGGCTCGCTTAAAGCCCTTCTGCTTCTTGGAGGATGTCTGAGTCCCTTTTCGAAGGGTGCCCTCTGATGAGGTCGTATCCAGCATCTGGAGAGCGGCCTGGAGCTCTTCCTGGACGACTTTCTCCTCAGTCGCCGCCATACGCTCAGTGAACAGATGCCGAAGGGCGTTCTTGTACTGCTTCCAGGTGTTACGGGCGATCGAGGGCTTACGGGTGATGAGGTGCTCGATCACCGTGAGTGGCGGTACCGAATGGGGGGAGTCGATGCCGTATGCCTGGGCAGCTTGGGAGCAGACAGAGAGAGCCTTGATGACGTACTGCTCATTCGTTTCCGGAAGTCTACTCGGAATCATAAGTTTTATTTGGCTACCCCCGTTACTCGGAACCGTAAACGTCTCCAAGTAACGTATCAGATGCAGACTATTGTCGCCAGAAATCTTCGTTCGATACCCGTGTTGACCTATTCGGAAACGGACGTTGCTGAGTTCGTCATCGATCCATCGGCGAGCGCATCACCCGCTGCGAGTGATCTGCCAGCTGTGACCTAAAAAGAGTCGGCGTGTCTGGGTATTTGTCGGCGGAGTAGGGCGGTGCTGCTGCCGAGTGTCACATGTGACCTAAAGGGGGTATTGGCTCCCGAAAGCCCTGTATCTGCGGCATCTCGCACTGGCTATAGGGATGGTCACAGGTGACCTATTTGGCGGGCAGAAGGGATTTTAGGTCACCTAAGACCTATATGGGTGTGGGTTGGTGTTGAGTGGTGGGTCACTTCTGACTATCATTGTCTTATCGTTCGACTTTCGTTGATGTATAGTCGTGCGCTAAAGCGTTGTTTTCCTGTAAGGAGCGCTTTATCCATCAACCAACCGAGCAGATACGATGAAGAACCGAGTGATTGCTGGCTCTCTGCTTGTCGCTACGTTGTTGTCCGGGTGCGCTGGGACTGGCCGTGGTGGCGACAAGAGCTACAGCGACGACCCCGCTTACCAGAAGCTCCAGGAAACAGCGAAGAACATCCAGCAGTCGCTCACGCAGCTTGCTGAAGCTGAGCAGTACGAGAAGATGAAGAACCGGCCTTCGCAGCCGCGGATCTATGCTCAGATCCGCGGCATGGAGCAGGTCGTGACCATGCCCTGGCACGGCTCTCTCGAACAGGCGGTGAGCAAGCTCGCATCGTTCTCCGGCTACGAAGTGAAGTTCATGGGTAAACCGCCGGCTGTTCCGATCCTTGTGCAGATCGGCGAGTCCCCCGCGAGCATTTCTGACCATCTGCGTAACGTCGGCATCCAGGCCGGTGTGCGTGCGGACATCGTAGTGAATCCTTCGCTTCGTGTTGTGGAAGTGAGGTACACCGATGGCGCCGTTTAAGTGTGGTCTTTTGGCTGCTTGCCTGTTGGCCGCGTCTGGCGCATTCGCCGGACAGGATGCTCCGCCGCCGGACTTGTCGGGCGTCCTCACTGGAAGCACCAATGCAGCTCATGAATCGAGTATTGAAAGCGACATTCCGGCTATCCGTCTCAGCTCGTTGAAAGAAGCGGCTTTGGGATATGGCGTTCGAAGCGGTTTGGCTCGTCGATCCTATGAGATTGGCAAAATGCTGAGTGCCAACGAGTCGCTTCTCGACGGCATTTTTAATTTTGCCGCGCTAGTTCTTGAGCGAAATGTAATGCCCCCGGTTCTGTCCTACGGTCAAGTAAGTTTGAACTTGCCTGACACCGAAACTATCCGCGTCGCTGACGCTACTTACCGCATTGAGAGCCAAGCAAGATTTGTTACTGCGCCGACTAACTGGCGCGATTACTTGCTGCACGACTTCCAATATCAAGTAGAAGTCCCGGCCACGAGCCTGTTGCCGAAAAATGACGCCGAAAAGAAAGTATGGGAGAAATATGTCTCCCAAGGCTGGGATATCGGTTTCAAACAAGCTGATGAAATATTCGGTCAGTCGTTGGCTCGCTTGGAACGAGATTACAAAGGTATGGTTCTTTATAAGAGCCTTCTTGCCAAGGGCATGATTAGCAAGCCCTATGTTGCCGAGTCGAAGATGGGCGTTACCGGAAATGGGAACGAAATCAATATCAATGATCGAGTTCTTCGTATTACGGCGAAGCCGCAGCTGCAAACCAATCCGGCGATCTGGAAGCCGGTGGCGGTGCCGAGATGAGCTCCGTGACCGTTGCTCGTGATCGGCTGACCGGCTATCTCATGAAAGGGGAGGCGGCTCGCTTCAACGATGCCGATTTCGACCAGGTGCTCATCCATGCAATGGACATGGAAGCGTCTGATGTCTACTTCAAGACTTCCCGCCCGGTGGTTGCCCGGGTGCATGGGCGACTGGTTCGCCTCACTACCAGGCCGCTGCAGCATGCTGAGGTGGTTCGTCTGGTGGTGCTGATGTACGGGGCTAACGCCGAGGTTGAACTTCGCAAGGGTACGCCGTTGGACCAGGCCTTCTCAGTGAAGGTCAACCGCGAGAAAGACTACCGTTTCCGCTGGTGTGCCACCGGCGTTCGCATTGATGGTGCTTTCGGCATCTCCGTGATCATGCGGGAGCTGAAAGAAGTTCCGCCTGCAGCGCGAGAGGAGGAGTACCACGCGGATCTCTGGCGGGCTCTGTTCCCACTGCAGGGTCTTGTCTTCATCACGGGGGAAACCGGCGCCGGCAAGACGACGACGCTCGCCTCGTGGATTCGCAAGATCGCCGAGGATCCCGAGTCCGACACGCACATTGTCTCGTTTGAGGCGCCGATCGAGTACCGCTTGGACTCCCTGGCAACCACGTCCTGTGAGATCGACCAGTCTGACGTGCCGGCCGACGTCGCTTCGTTCGCTCTGGGAGTCGTTAACGCACTGCGTCGCGATCCAGACGTAATCCTGGTAGGTGAGTCGCGGGACGCCGAAACCATCAAGGCGGCGGTGCTCGCAGCGCAAACGGGTCACCTCGTCCTCAGCACTCTTCATAGCAACAGCGTACAGACCACTTTCCTGCGGTTGATCCAGGCCTGCCCGGTCGAGGAGCTCTACTCGATCATGGGGGCTGTGATCGGGAACATCGAAATCATCGTCTGCCAGCGCTTGGTGCGCTCCACAGATGGTCGTCGTTGCGCTGTGCGGGAACACCTGGTGTTCAACAGCTACATCCGCAACGAGCTGCTCAAAACGGCCGCAACCAACATCTCGCTTCTGCCGTATCGCGCCGGCCAGCTGCTGGCCCAGTTCGGCCAGTCGATGTTGCAGGACGCGGAACGTCTGCACGCGGAAGGACGCATCGATCAAACGCAGGTGGATCTGTTCCGGGCGGAGGGCGAGGCGGCCGAGGCGACCTCGCAGGCGCCGTTCGGTGTGCTGGAGGTGGCTCATGCCTAGAAAAAACGAATGGCGTAATACCGCCCTCACGGTGCGGTTCTTCATTTTCGATGCACGGGCGGCGTTCCCGTTTGCTTTGGCTCTTATGCACATTCGGCCGTGGACGATGGGCGCAGCGCTCGCAGTGTTTGTGCTTTTCGGGGTGCTGGAGTGGCTTGGAATTTCAATGGTGGTGGCTTTACGCGCCCTGCGCAGTTGGATCGCCGGGCCGGTTCGGTACGGCGTTGCGTGGTGGCACAAGCCGCAAAGAAAAATCAAATAAGGGGAGCATGATGGCTTCGAAAAACAATTCTCCGGCCGCGGTCGGAGCTGATGATGTAGTACTCGCGGTAGTAGATGACGGCTTCCGCCAGATGAAAGGGCTGGCGAGCGACGCGCTGATCGCGCATCCATCTCTGGCCCGGGCAGGCTTCACCTTGTCCCTGATCGGCGGTGGCGACGGGGATGCAGGCTTGGGCGGCTACCAGACCAGCGGGCGCGAGTACACCGTGGATCCGCAAATCGACGGCGAAGACACTCGCTTCGATGATTTCTCGACCAGCGAAATCAACCGCGTCCTAGTGCACCACACGCTCCATTCGCTCGGGCTTTCTGGAAAACGAGTGGTATTGGCCACCGGCCTGCCGTTTCAGTCGTTCTTTGTTGCCGGCAGCAGCGAGCCCAACCAATCCCTCATCGATCGCAAGATGGCGAACCTCTCCGAACCCGTCGAACCGCTGGGCGGGTTGCAGCCCATCCAGATCATCCAGCAGCGGGTGACGGCACAAGGCCTGGTGGCCTACATCGACTACGTCGTCGACGACAACGGCAATTTCAAGTCCGATGTTGAGATGGACGCTCCCGTTGCCGTTATCGACATCGGTGGGCGCACTACTGACTGTGTCACCGTCTATGGCGGCGGCAAGCTTGATCACGTGGGGTCCGGTACCGGTGTGGTGGGCATCAGCAATGTCTACGACATCATCGAGAACGAGCTCAAACGTAAGTTCGGTGCCAGCAAGATCCGCCTCTCCACGCTGGAGCACGTTGCCCGGCACCGCAACATCCGCCTCAGAGGTCTGCAGCACGATGTCGGCGACATCGTCGACGCTGCGGTAGCCGAGATCTCGCAACAGATCATCCGCGAATCTAAGCGCCGGATTGGCGATGCCGCCGAGATGCAGGCGGTGATCCTGGTGGGCGGCGGTGCTGCTCTCATGTCCAACTGCTTGAAAGAAGCCTTCCCGCACCTGCTCGTACCGACGCGCCCGGAGTTTTCCAACGCTCGCGGAATGCTCAAGTACCTGAAGATGGAAATCGATGTCGATGCGCTTCTCCAGGAGCTAGCCGGGAAGTCCCCTGCAGAGCAGCAGCGGGTGATCCAGGCCCTGGAGGCAATCGCGGACTCCTCGGGGCAGGAGGCCTGATTCATGGCCAGGACGACCAGCAAGAGTTGGGAGCGTTACGGGCGGAGATTTCTTCTCCGCCTCTCCTTCAAGCGTCCTGCCGAGCTGGCTGTTATGGATGAGTTCGATCGCCGATCAGCCGAGCTCGGTAAACCTGACAAGGAGTACCTAAAGCTGTGCCTCTCCGTGGGAAATCAAATCCTTTCGGCAAAGGCTTTAGGCTCTGTTAGTGTTGCGTTATCAAACAACGAAAGTAATAATACGCAAAAAGACGAAGTGCGATTTTCAAGCAATGAAAGTCGCGTGGAAACCACTGTTGTGGAGCAGCAGCAAGCCCAGGAGCCGGAGCCACCGAGCGTGCCCCGGAACGCTGCTCAGCAGGAGCGGGAGGCGACACCTCCACCTGCTGCCGAGCAGGGCAGGGCACCGTCCGCCAAGGGTCTCCTTGGTGGGCTCATGAGGCACGGCTAGACACAAGACATAGGGGCTTCAAGGCGGATGAAAAAATTAGTTTTGATTGCAGCGGCGATGGCGATATTGCCCGTTGCTGCTCATGCGGGTTTCTTCGTCACGGAGGAGCCTCCGGTGCGACCGGCGCCGTCTCCTGCTGTGCCGGCGGCGATGAGCCGTCCTGCATCCGCTGCGGTAGCCACTGCAGCGCCGCCGACGGCCGTAATTCAGCCAGGCGCGACTACCGGCCTGTCGGTTGCATCGGTGCCGGCTGCAAACGTCGGCGGCTTTACCCTTCTGGCTGTCACCTTCGTTGGGCAGCCCTCCGGGGAGGTAGAGATTCGCCGCGGCTTCGGTCGCCAAGTGCGGATCACCGAAGCGCTGAAGCAGATTGCGCCGGTGGGTTGGCATGGGTACCTGAAAGCGGAAATGGTTGGCCGTGTCGACAAAGGCAAATTGGTCGACTGGCGTGGTGGCCGGCGCTGGGTGGAGGTCCTCGACATTCTGGCAACCGAGCAGGGTCTCTCTGCAGAGGTCGACTGGAACAAGCGCGAGATCTTCATCGGCGAGAAACGCCCGGTGTACGCGCCGGCAACTGCTGTAGCAGCGGCCAAGGTGCCGCCCCCGCCTCCGCCGAAACCTCAGTGGGTGGCCAAGCCGGGCAGCACGCTTAAAACCTCCGTCCAGGAGTGGGGCAAAAAGGCTGGTTGGGACGTGGTGTGGAACGCCGACTACGACTACCCCATCAAGGCCTCGCTCACTTTCGAAGGGTCTTTCCTAGACGCCATTACCACGCTGTTCCGGAGCTACGAGAAGGCTGAAAAGCCGTTCTGGGTCGACGTGTACCAGAAGCAAACTCCGCCCGTCCTGGCCATCTCAGCGAGAAACTGAACATGAATTTGAAGCCTTTGATCGCGAGCTTCCTGCTCGTCGCCGCAAGCGGCTGCACGATCAGCAATGTCAACGACACCATGCGCCGTGCCGAGGATGCGAGCGAGTCGGCCGAAGGCCTCGCCGCCAGTATGCGGTCGCGCCAGGATACGCCGGCAAGGCCAACCGTTCGCTACTCCGACACTCCGTGGGTATCGACTCGCCCAATCAACCTGAAGATCGACGGGATCCCGGACGCGCTTAACTGCGACATCACCTACTCGCCGACGGCCGACGTCGACATTTTTCAGGTCGGTCAGGAGATCACAAAATGGTGTGGCATACCGGTTCGTGTCACTCCGGATGTGACCCTGACAGGCAGTAGCGCTTCTAGCTTCTCGCTGCCTCCGCTGGGCGAGCAACAGGGCTCCGCCGCCAATCCTGGCGGCGCCATGGGGCTTCCGCCGCTGCCGGCACTGCCCCAGGGGGGCTCGGCATTGGGGGCATCGTCCGGTGGCCGCAATTTGTCTATCAGCGGATTAAAGTGGAAGGGCGGCCCGGCCAAGGGGCTGCTCGATATGGCTACCGTGCGTCTGGGACTCTCCTGGAAGTATAGCGCTGCGGAAAACCTGGTCACTATCTTCTACGTCGACACCAAGACGTTCCGCCTGTATGCAATCCCTTCGGTCACCGACATGACTTCTGTCGTGTCTTCAGGAACCACTTCTGCTGCTGGGGTAAGCAACTCCGGTACCAGCAACTCAGGCAGTGGCGGTGGGATATCGGGCAACTCCGGCAGTTCGCAGTCCACCGGCGTCACTATCAACACTGATATCACCAAGGATATCGGAAACAGTGTTCAGTCGATGCTCACTCCGGGCGTGGGCCGAATGTCGATGTCTAGCTCCACCGGCACGATGACGGTAACGGACACGCCTGAAGTGCTTGCCCGTGTCGGCGACTTCCTGAACGGCGAAAACAGCAACATCACCAAGCAGGTCCTTCTCAACGTCAAAGTCCTGAGCGTGACCTTGACCGACAAGGATGACCTCGGCATCGACTGGAATCTGGTCTACACGGCCGTAAACGGCAAGTGGGGCATCGGCTGGAAGAACGTCACCCAGGCGGATGCTGCAGCAGTACAAGGCTCGGTCAGCATCCTCGACACAAGCAGCCAATGGGCTGGATCGAATTTGCTGGTTAAGGCGTTGGCCCAGCAAGGTCGTGTATCGACTATTACCAGCCCATCCGTCACCACGCTGAACCTGCAGCCAGTGCCTGTCCAGGTCGCTCGCCAGACGAGCTACCTGGCCAGCATTCAGACCACCAATACGGCTGACGTAGGTTCGACCACTTCGCTGACTCCTGGGACCGTCACGTCCGGCTTCAACATGAACCTGCTTCCCTACGTGATGCCGGGTAAAGAGCTACTGCTGCGCTACTCGATCAACCTCAGTGCGCTGAAGCAAATCCGCCAGGTCTCCAGCGGCGACAACACCATCGAGATTCCCGAGGTCGACAACCGAATTTTCTCGCAGATGGTCAAGCTGCGGTCCGGTGAGACGTTGGTTCTTTCGGGCTTCGAGCAGTCCGTGGACAACGGCAGCAAGGCAGGCGTTGGTAGCGCGAGCAACTGGCTGATGGGCGGTAGCCTCAAGCGTGACAACAGCAAGGACGTCATCGTCGTCCTGATCACTCCGATCGTGGAAGGTTGAGCATGGGCCCGATGGAGGATGAGGTCATCTCGACGCCGGTCACCGTGACAACGGTGAACGGACAGAGCTTCGTCAGCGGCCTTTTCTGGCAGCCACTGAGCAAGCCGCGGGCCTACATGCAAGAGGCCCGGGAGATCGGAAAGCGCGAGAAGATGGACATCGTGGCGATTCGTCACGGGAGCATCATCCAGGCGGGTTTCGTCTCGAAGAACGCTGGTGTGACCAAGGGCATGTACAGCCTGGCCGCTGCGCTAGCAGGAGCCTTGGGTGAGTCCTGGCTTGGCGTGTTTGCCCTTGGTGCCGAGCGCTACGCGCTGGTCGGCGTGAAAGATGGTGCGATCCTTCCGGGTTGCGACATCGTGGGTGATCAAGTCGAGATTCAGGAAAAACTGCAGATCTTCCAGGCGTTCTTTACCGACGAGAACGACAAATTCTTTTCTCCACCCGAGTTTGGGTTTTCCAACAACGAGCTCTACCTCGACAAGGTGCTGGTAGCATCCAGCCTCAAGAAAGAGTACCGGCTCAAGCAGCTGACCTTCGGCCTGACCTCGAAGGAGTGGGGCGTTGTCGGCGTACTGGGCGTCCTTGCCCTGGTCGGCGCTGTTGTGTTCTTCCAGTGGAAGGCCGCGGAAGAAAAGCGGATCCGTGAGGAACGGATCCGCATTGCAGAAGAGCAACGCCTTGAGCTGGAGCGCCTGAACGAAAAAGCCCAGCAGGAACAGTCGCTGCAGGCTCTCGAACACCCGTGGGCGAAGATGGCCGAGGTTGATGGCTTTTGGCGCGTCTGCTTTGCCCAGGTCACCAAGCTCCCTCTGGCTTTCGACGGCTGGGTGTTCCAGTCCGCCCGTTGTTCTTTCGACAAGGTCGACGTCACCTACTCGCGCACGGGGAACGCCACGGTAGGCGATTTCATCATCGGCGCTGCCCCACGTTTTCCTGCCGCCGAGCCCGCCTTCTTCGAAGAGGGTCAGGCGGCAGCTGTACATGTGCCTCTCGACATGGGGGTAGGCGGCGATGAGGACCTGGAGCAGATGAATCCGCTGCTGAACAGGTTCTCCTCTCATTTCCAACGTCTCGGCTTGAAGCCCGTCATCAACGAGAAGGCCACAGAAGAGCAGCGGCAGGTGATGCCCGGCGAGGATCCGAACGATCCAAACGCGCCGAAGAAGCCCGAGCCGTTCTGGCGCACGTTCACCTTCAGCTATGAGTCGCCGCGGGCGCCGAACGAAACGCTGTCTGGGCTTGCTGGTCCTGGGCTTCGACTGACCGAGATTTCGGTAAACCTCAACTTCGAATCGGCCCAACTGACCTGGAAGGTCGATGGAGAGATCTATGCCCAAAAATAAGATGCCTGCTGCGATCGTAATCGCAATGTTGGTCGTATCGTCCAGTGCGCTCGCTGCCGACGCAACCGTGGGCGACCTGACTCAACTGCAGGGGCAGGTGCTGCTCAAGAAAGCGCAAGTCGACCTGGCCAGGCAGGAAGATGAGCTGCGCAAGCTCAATGGCGGCAGCGCCGGCGGGGTCCCGATGGGGTTGTCGTCGGGCGGCCTCGCTGACGCAGGTACTCCATCGGTTCGATCTGTAGCGGGTGTCAACGGCAAGCTTTACGCGACGTTTGTTTATTCCTCGGGGATCACGGCCGATGCTGCAGCCGGGGAAACTATTCCCGGCGGATTCAAGGTCGTACACGTCACCGTGGACAAGGTGGAGCTGCAGAAAGGAGGTCGACGGTTCCAGGTGGGCTTCGCCTCGCACGCACCGTCGGCAGGTGTCGCTAACGGCATGAATCCTGGGATGGGGCAGCCTGGATACGGCGTACCTCAGCCGATGCTTCCTGGCTTGAATCCGTAAAGGGGCACGGAGAGAGCATATGGGCGTTCCTGCGCTGGCTACTATCGAAACACCTCGTGAGGTGCTTACCGCTCCCGGCGGGAAGTACTCTATCGATGAGAAGCTGCGGGATCTACTGTGCCTGACCGATGACCTGGTGCTCCATGTCTCGGCTTCGCACCTCGGCGATCCGTATGTGCTCGGCTTCATGGAGCGTCTGGGGCGTAGCAAGGTCCGCTATACCCTGCAGAAGCACCCGTTGCCGGAGATTCGCGAACTCTATGCCAACGCAGCGGCCGTGCGGCCGGCGATCGCTGTCGCCAAGCCGGTCGGTCTGATCGAAGAAACCACGCCTCGGCAAGTGCAGGTGCAACGTCTCGTCAAGGACGCGATGACCTGCGGCGCGAGCGATATCCATTTGACCATCGACAAGACACGGCATACCGCGCTCGTTGAGTACCGGGTAAATGGGGATCTGGTCGTCAAGGACCAGATCCGGGCGGAAGATGGTCAAGCTATCGCTTCGACCATCTACCAGTCGATGTGTGACGTAGCGGATCCAACCTACAACGACCTCCAACCGCAAGATGCCCGTCTGAAGCAGTCCTTCGTGAAGGCCTGGGGCCTGTATGGCGCCCGCATCGCGACCAGGCCGACCGACAAAGGGACGTTGATGGTCATGCGGTTACTGCGGAGCTCGGCCGGCGGGTCGCTGGAAGAGCTCGGCTATCTGCTGGAACAGATCCAGCTGATCACGCGCATGATCCAACGCCGCAAAGGGATCATCATTTTTTCTGGCCCGACCGGCTCAGGTAAGTCGACCACCCTACAGCGCGTGTTGAGCGACCTGCTGGAGCTGTTTGAGTACAAGATCCGCTTGCTGACGATCGAGAACCCACCGGAATACGAGATCGGCAAGGGTAGGGCGATTCAAACCCCAATTCTATGCGACTCGGACGATGCTGAAGCGGTATCCCAGGAGTGGGCGCGCTCGATCTCCAACACGCTTCGTCTCGATCCCGATGTCCTGATGGTGGGTGAGATCCGCGATCTCGCGACCGCAAAGGCGGCTTTCACTGCCGCGATGACAGGGCACCAGCTGTGGACGACGCTCCACGCGAACGATCTCGTCGCTATCGTTGAGCGCCTGAAAGACCTCGGCATTGAGATAAGTCTCCTGACGGATCCCATGTTGATGACCGGGCTCATCAACCAAGAGCTGGTTAAAACGCTCTGCAACAGCTGCAAGCTGCCGTTCGTACAAGCCAAGGCCCAACTGCCATCTGACCTCATTGAGCGTGTGGAGCGCTTCTGCACGCCCAGCACCGTTTACGTGTGTGGCCCAGGTTGTTCTGACTGCAACGGCACGGGTGTGCGCGGTCGGACGGTGGTCTCGGAGGTCATGATGCCGAACAAGGGGTTCATGAAGGCATTCCGAGAGAAGGGCAAGGCCGACGCCAGGGCTTACTGGGTCGACCACATGGGCGGCATCACCAAGAACGCGCACCTCATTCGCCTGATGAACATGGGGTGTGTGGATCCGCTGCACGGAGAGCGCGACATCTGCACGCTCGACGAAGACGAAATCACCCTGAGGGATTGAAATGCAGTTGCACGATTTGATGGCCAGGCTGGATCTCGCGGTGATCCGACTGCAGTTCTACGGCTCTATAAGGATGGAGCTCTACGAGGCGCTGTCGTTGCTCCTGGAAAACCGAGTGCTCCTCGATGTTGCATTGAAGGACATGTACAAGATCTATAGTGAGAACGGGAAGAAACCGAAGCGAGCGCTCGCTGCGGTGACCTACGACTGCTACCGTGAGGTGGCCGACGGCAAGCCGCTATCCAAGGCCTTGGCAAAGTGGGTTCCCTATCAGGAATACACGCTGATCGCCGCTGGCGAGCGTTCTGGCGATCTGAAGACCTCATTCGACAACTGCGGAAAGATCATCACGGCCAAGCAGGACATCGTGGGAGCCATCCTGCTGGCTACGGTGTATCCGTCGTTCCTGATGGCCATGGTCTGCGTGATGCTGGTGATGGTGTCCACCAAGTTGGTTCCCAAATTGGCCAGGACCTCTAATCCAGAGACCTGGTCCGGCGCCGCGGCCTTCCTCTACGAGATGTCCCAATACGTCGTCCATTACGGGGCGATCACCCTGGCCGGCATTCTGATCTTCCTGTTCCTGGTCTTCGCCTCGCTTCCATATCTGCGAGGTGGACTGCGCGTCCACCTCGACAAGCTTCCGCCTTGGTCGGTGTATCGAATGCTCCACGGCTCGACGTTCCTCCTCAACGTCGGCGTGATGATCCAAGCAAACGTTTCCCTGCAGGACTCCCTCCGGATGATGGCCGCGGAAGCGAGCCCGTGGTTGCGCGAACGCCTTAATGCCGCCTTCTACGGTCTGGGTATCGGGGGGAACCTGGGGGTCGCGTTGAGCAAGGCCGGATACGACTTCCCAGATAAGAAGGCAGTCCAGTTCCTCATGATCCTGTCGGGCAAGGATGGTTTCGAAGATGCGTTGAGCAACTTCGGTGATCGATGGCTGAAGAAGAGCATCAAGCAGATCCAGTCGGCCGCAAAAATGGCAATCGCCGGCGGGATCATCACGGTCGGTGTGATTCTGATGACGGTTATTTCGGGGGTGTCGGGCATCCAGGACGCAATTCAGGCGGTAGCGAAGTGAACAACAGCAAAATCCCAACCACAGAGGTAGCTATGGAAAAAGCAGCAGAAGTAAAGCCAGTTCAGCCTGGCATCAATCGCAAGGCCCATGCGAAGAAGCAGGCGGGTTTCGGGGCTATCGAGATGATCGTGGTGCTCATCATCGTGATCGGCCTGCTGGCCCTGGCGGCGAGTCGCTGGGACACCCTGTTCGGTAGCAACGAGGCCGCCGAAGAGATCTCCAACGTCAACATGCTCATGGCTGGCACCAAGAACCTGAAAACCTCTTCCGGCTACGGCGCTTCCGGTACGAACCTGGTGCCGGCGCTGATCAAGGCCGGTGCTGTGCCGAAGAACATGACCGTTACCTCCGGCGCGCTTTACAACACCTGGGGTGGTGCTGTGACCGTGGTATCCACCGGTACCGGTTTCACGGTCGCGTCTGCCGCTGTTCCCGAAGGCGTTTGCCTGACCTTGGCCACCAAGCTGGCCCGGGGTGGGGTGTACTCCACCAGGATCAACTCCGGTACCGCGATCATTGGTGAGGTCACCCAGGCTGCTGCGACCGCCGGTTGCAGCAGTGCCACCAGCAACTCCCTCACCTGGGCGAGCAACACCTAATCTGCCGGTGGCAGTAAGGGAGGGGTATGAGCGGCCCAGAAAACCATTCGCCTAAAGAGTTCGGCTGGATCGATCTCTACATTGGTGAGGGCTACAGCGACATGAAACAGGTGGCCGGGGCGCATGCGCCCCGGATCCCTGTGCCAGACAGCATGCAGGAGCTTATTCATGCACTTCGCCAGAAGTGCATGGAGGGCTACGCCACGCATGGTGAGTCCGAGTTTGCGGTGATCCACGAGGGTACGATGCTGCGGGTCACCCAGATGACCGACGTGACCAACAGCAACGTCTTTTTCATTCGGCGACCGGAGGCGGAGATCCGCCGCTTCGCGACTCTGGGCCTGCCTCCGCACGCGGTAAAGCTCCTGCTCGATAAGGGGACGCGGGGGCTGATCCTTTTCGCTGGTGAGATGGGGGTCGGCAAGACGACCTCTGCAGCATCTCTCGTGGTGGAGCGCCTGATGATTCATGGCGGCGTCGCTATCGCGATTGAGGATCCGCCGGAAACGCCTCTGAACGGGCTGCATGGTCCTGGCCGTTGTATCCAAGTGCCGGCGTCGCGAAAGGCTGGTGGATACCGCGAGCACCTCATCAAAACGATGCGAGCCAGTGCGGACCTGATCCTCATTGGTGAGATTAGGGACACGGCCGCCGGCGTCGAGGCAGTCACCGCGAGTACCAATGGTCGCTTGGTCATCGCGACCATACACGGTCGTGACATTCCTGATGCTCTGTCGAGGATCTCGACCTGGTGCGCGGAGCTGCCGAACAACAACGACCTGCTTGCCGACGGTCTGAGTGCAGTCATCTGGCAGACCATCAAACGGCAGCCTGGTCAGCCTGGTCGACTGATGGTCAAGACGCTCTCCATTGGCGCAGGCGATACCGGGATCCGGGCCAAGATCCGGAAGGGCGAGTTTGGCCAGTTGCACCAAGACATCGAACAACAGCTCCGGCAGGCCTCGTGGAGCACCGAAAACCTATTTGGAGGGACGAGAACATGAAGGCGAGAGGCAGGGTATTGCGGGGTGCGAAGAAGCAGCAGGGCTTTGCCGCGATCGAAATGATCGTGGTGCTGATTCTGGTGATCTCCGCCCTCGGGATCGGTGCCCAGGCGATGTTCGATCACGCGGACAACATGGCCGCGCAGACCACTGCCGATCACCAGAAAATCATTTCCGACGCGGCTGCAGCCTATATCAAGGACAACTACGCCGCGGTCGTTGCGGCTGCAGGGCCGACTACGCCGGCGACGATTACCACGACGATGTTGAAGAACACCGGGTACCTGGAGACGAGCGTCGCCGACCTGAACAGCTTCGGCCAGGCCTACAGGGTACTGGCGATCGAGCCGACGCCGAATAAGCTGCAGACGCTGGTTGTCACCACCGGCGGTGAAACCATTTCCGAGACCAGCATTCGTCGGATTGCCAAGCAGGTGGGCGCTCGCGGCGGCTATGTCTCGAACGTCGACACAGCCCGGGTGGAGGGCTCGTTTGGAGGGTGGGGCGTGCCGCTGGCGTCCTACGGCGTTTCCCCGGGGGCAGGGCACTTGGCGACCGCTCTGTTTTTCGACGACGGCGCCCTTACCAACGACTACCTGTATCGAAACTCGGTAGCGGGTCACCCCGAAGTGAACCGGATGAACACCTCGATCGACATGGGAGGCAACAACCTCAACAACACCGGCACGGTGAACGCTACTACAGCAAACATCACCGGGAACGCTGCCGTCGCCGGCAACGCAACCGTCGGCGGCACGATCAAGGGGCAGACGGCTGACATTACCGGGGAGACCTATACCGGTGGGTGGTTCCGTACTCGCGGGGATAGTGGTTGGTACAACGAGAAATGGGTCGGCGGTTGGTATATGAGCGATCCGACCTGGGTGCGCTCGTATGCAAACAAGAACGTCTACACCGCCGGCGAGATGCGCGGGGGCAAGTTGACCTCGGAAGGGAGGACCGAAGTAGGGGAGTACCTCCAGCTCAACGGAGTGGCAACTGAGGGTGCCGGATGCTCTCCGAATGGCCTTGTAGGCCGCAACGCTGCTGGCCTCACACTATCTTGCCAATCCGGTGTGTGGTCCAAGGTCGGTGGCGGACTTGATGGGCCGTATCGGGTAACCGGCTCTAATCTAGGGACGTGGGTAATATGCACCCTCAATTACGGCAGTGGAAACTCGAAGTCATTAACATTTAGCGGAGGGAACTGGTATTACTCCGGCTCTGGCACCCAAGTTGTCTACTGCTACCGTTAAAATTGTGTTTTGCCAATCCGGAGCGTGGAAAGGGAGCGGTATAACTAGCGCTGCCACAGTGATACGGGTTGGCAATCCTTGTAGATGCGCCGCAAACGAAATACGCACCGGATGTTCCGGAAAACAGTCGAGCAGCTACGACACATACGCAGTCGAACCTAACCTTTGCTACGGCGAAGGCGGGCCTGCCCAATGTATCTGCGCCCGCTTCGAATAAGC